>JBDTNR010000058.1:0-11790 GCA_039933655.1 Betaproteobacteria bacterium
CGTGCAGGTTCCCGAAGGCCGGCAGGTGTTCGGACCGATGTCGGTCGAGGACAACCTGCGGCTCGGCGGGTTCGTGCGGCCGGAGCGCGAGGTCGCAAGCGGGCTGGCGCGCATCTTTGCGCTCTTCCCGATCCTTAAGACGAAGCGGCGCGAGGCAGCCGGAACGCTTTCGGGCGGGCAGCAGCAGATGCTCGCCATCGGACGAGCGTTGATGACGCAACCGAAGCTGTTGCTGCTCGACGAGCCGAGCATGGGACTCGCGCCACGCATCGTGGCCGAGATCTTCGCGATCATCCGCTCGCTCAAGGATGCGGCGACGACGATTCTCCTCGTCGACCAGAATGCGCGCGCTGCGCTGGCGATCGCCGATCGCGCCTACGTCCTGGAAGTGGGCCGCGTCGCGCTTGCGGGGCGCGGAGACGAGTTGCTCGCCAATCCTCGCGTCCAGCAATCCTATCTTGGACTGTGATGTTCACCCGACTCGATCTCGAGGCAACCGGATCAGTCCCGATGGGCGCGATCGCGTTGCGAGGCGCGCATTCGTTCCCACCCACCCGGAGAAGCAAATGAAGTCAACGCTGGCCGCAGGTGCGACCGCCACTTCCAAGCTCGCGATCGATCGCGAGCGCACGATCGATTTCATGGGCGAGAAGGCGCGCGTCTATGCGACGCCGATGCTGGTGCGCGATATCGAGGTGGCGTGCCGCGACCTTCTCCTCACGCAGCTCGATCCCGGCGAGGATTCGGTCGGAACAAGGATCGAGCTCGATCACCTCGCGCCGACGCTGATGGGCATGCCGGTCGAGATCAAGGTCACCATCGCCCAAGTCAATGGCCGCGCCGTCACGCTCGATCTAGAAGGGTGGGACAGCGTCGAAGCCATCTGTCGCGGCAGGCACCAGCGCTTTGTCGTCGATGTGAAGAAGACCGAGGCGCGGCTGGCAGCGAAAGCGGTGAAGGCGGGTATTGCATGAGCGCGCCGGGCCGCTCCCAAGCGCGAACTGCCCCGCAGCGCGAAGCGCGGAGGGTAGTCAATGACGCGCCGGGCCGCTCCCAAGCGCGGACTGCCCCGCAGCGCGAAGCGCGGAGGCTGGTCTGGTGAACGCAACCGGTACGCACCGGGTCCCCACGTACTGTTACCAGTGCGTCGCCGGGCCCGATTTGCTGACGGTCAAGGTGGTCGATGGCGTGGCCACGGAGATCGAGCCGAATTTCTGCGCGGCGAGCGTCCATCCCGGCGGCGGGAAGGTGTGCGTGAAGGCATTCGGTCTGGTGCAGAAGACGTACAACCCGAATCGCGTGCTCACACCCATGAGGCGTACCAATCCGAAGAAGGGCCGCGACGAAGACCCGGGTTTCGCTCCGATCTCCTGGGACGAGGCGTTCGACCTGATCGCGACCCGCCTTCTCGAGATACGGGCGCAGGGACTGACCGATGATTCAGGCTATCCGCGCGTCGCGGCAAGCTTCGGCGGCGGCGGCACACCGCAATCGTACATGGGTACATTTCCCGCGTTTCTGTCGGCGTGGGGCGCAATCGACATGGGATTCGGGTCGGGACAGGGCGTCAAGTGCTACCACTCGGAGCATTTGTACGGCGAGCTTTGGCATCGCGCCTTTACCGTCTCGCCCGACACGCCGCTATGTGACTACCTCATCTCGTGCGGCGCGAACGTGGAGGCGTCCGGCGGCGTGGTCGGCGTCTGGCGCCACGCCGAGGCGCGCGTTCGCGGCATGAAGCGCGTACAGGTCGAGCCGCATCTGTCGGTCACCGGCGCGTGCTCGGCGCAGTGGGTGCCCATCAAACCGAAGACGGACGCGGCATTCCTGTTCGCACTGGTGCATGTGTTGCTGCACGAGTTCCCGCGCGAGCGTCTGGACACAGGCTTCCTTTGTCGGCACACCGCGTCGCCGTATCTGGTCGGTCCGGGCGGCTATTTCCTGCGCGATCGTGCGACCAGGAAGCCGCTGATCTGGGATGCCGCCGCAGGCGCCGGCGTGCCCTTCGATGCGCCCGACGTGGCGGAGACGCTGGAAGGCCACTTCGAGCTCGATGCGGTCGAAATCGGCCCGGATGACGATGTGCTCGGCGACGGTTGTCTGGTCGGAAAGACGGCGTTTGCGCAACTCGTTGCGCACATGGGCGCGTACTCGCCGGAATGGGCCGAGCGGATCTGCGACGTGCCGGCCGCCACCATCCGGCGCATCGCAACCGAGTTTCTCGAGCATGCCAGAGTGGGCGCCACGATCGAAATCGAGGGGATGCGCCTGCCGTATCGCCCGGTCGCAGTGAGTCTTGGCAAGACAGTCAACAACGGCTGGGGCGGTTACGAGTGCTGCTGGGCGCGCACGATGCTTGCCGCCCTGGTCGGCGGTCTCGAGGTGCCCGGCGGAACGCTGGGGACGACCGTGCGGCTCAATCGCCCGATTTCGGAGCGACTGAAGAGCGTGCAGCCCGGGCCCGACGGTTTCATGGCGTTCCCGATGAATCCGACCGACAAGGCGCATTGGTCGGCCAAGTCGAACATCCGCAATGCCTACAAGACGATGGTGCCCCTCGCCGGCGACGGTGCCTGGAGCCAGGCGCTCGGTCCCACGCAGTTCTCGTGGATGTTCCTCGATGACACGCCGAAGGGACTGCCGCGCGTGACCGCACCCGACGTGTGGTTCGTGTATCGCACCAACCCGGCCATCTCGTTCTGGGACACCAAGAACGTTTCTGCGACCATGGCGCGCTTTCCGTTCGTGGTAGCGATGGCATACACGCGCGACGAAACCAACCACATGGCAGACATCCTGTTGCCCGACGCGACCGATCTCGAAAGCCTGCAGCTGATCCGCATCGGCGGTTCCAAGTACGTCGAGCAATTCTGGGATCACCAGGGCTTCGCGTTGCGCCAGCCGGTCGTCGCCACCAGCGGCGATGCACGCGATTTCACCGACATCGCAACCGAACTTGCGCGGCGTACGGGACTGCTTGCCAGGTACAACGCATCGATCAACAAGGGAGCGGCCGGCGTGCCACTCAAGGGTGAGCATGGCGATTACTCGCTGGAGCTCGAACGCGCGCATACCCGAACCGAGATCTGGGATGCCGTGTGCCGGGCAGCGAGCGCCGAGCTCACCGACGGCCTGCAGATTCACGGTCTCGAATGGTGGAAGGAGAACGGACTCGCGACCAAGCCGTTCCCGCGGACGGACTGGTATCTGTTCCCCACGCTGGTGGCGCGGGGATTGCGCTTCGAGCTTCCGTACCAGGAACGCTTGAAGCGCGTCGGGGCGCAACTCGGGCGCCGGCTGCACGAGCACGACATGCACTGGTGGGACAAGCAGCTCGAGGAATACCAGGCGCTGCCGATCTGGAAGGACTTCGCGGCACCGTGGACGGCGGCGGTGACGGTCGCCGGCGGCGAGCCACGGGACTATCCGTTCTGGCTCCTGACCGCGCGCAGCATGCAATACGCGTGGGGCGGCAACGTCGGCATGCAGCTCATGAAGGAAGTCGCCGACAACATCGCCGGTCACCGTGGCGTGATCATGAACACGCGAACCGCCGAAGGCATGGGCATTGCGGACGGCGATGCGGTCGAGATTGCCACGCCGCAACGCAGTGTCCGTGGCTGCGCCGTGCTGCGCCAGGGCATCCGCCCCGACACGCTGCTCCTGATCGGCCAGTTCGATCACTGGGCCACGCCGTTCGCGAAGGACTTCGGCGTGCCCAGTCTGAATTCGCTGGCCACGATGTCGCTGGACCTCACCGACGCGACAGGCTCAGGCGCCGACATTGTGCGGGTGAAAGTCACGAGAGCCGGGGAGCAGGCCAGATGACGCGCTGGGCAATGATCGCCGACTTGCGCCGCTGCGTCGGCTGCCAGACGTGCACCGCGGCGTGTCGCCATGCGAACGCCACGCCGCCGGGCGTGCAGTGGCGACGCGTGCTCGACATGGAGTTCGGCGAGTATCCGGAGGTCCAGCGCGCCTTCGTCCCCGTCGGCTGCCAGCACTGCGACGATCCGCCGTGCATGGACGTATGTCCGACCAAGGCGACGAGGAAGCGTGCGGACGGCATCGTGACCATCGATTACGACCTCTGCATCGGGTGTTCGTATTGCATGGTCGCGTGCCCCTATCAGGCACGCTACAAGACCGAGCGCGCGCTGTTCGCGTACGGAAAGCCGTCCGTCAGCGAGGCGAAGCGCCACGACGACGCACGGCTTGCCGTCGCCACCAAGTGCACGTTCTGCGTCGACCGGATCGACGCCGGGATCGAGAACGGCCAGCAGCCCGGTGTCGACCCCGAGGCCACGCCCGCGTGCGTCAACGCGTGCATCGCCCAGGCGCTCAGCTTTGGCGATCTGGACGATCCTTCCAGCAACGTGTCGGAGCTTCTCGCCGACAACGAGCACTTCCGGATGCACGAGGAGCTCGGCACCGGGCCCGGCTTCTACTACCTTTGGGACAAAGCGGTCGCGGCCGGAACCCGGGTGCGATCCGCGGAGTCGGAGGGAGGGCCGACGTGAGCTACGGTCCGGCACCCTCGCAGCAGAACAGCTGGGACTGGCGCGCTGCCGGCAATTTCATTGGTGGCGGAGCGGGCAGCGGGCTCATTGTCTTCACCGCATTGAGCGGCGCGCAGGGGCCGGCACTGACGGCGCTCATGGCGGGTGGGCTTGCGCTGATCGGCGCCGGCTTGCTTTGCGTGTGGCTCGAAATAGGCCGTCCGCTACGGGCGCTTCACGTATTTTTCAACCCGCGCACGTCATGGATGACGCGCGAAGCCCTCACCGGAACGCTGCTCTTTCCGGTGGGAATTGCTGCTGCTGCCGGAGTGCCGGGATGCGTGTGGCCGGCCGCGGCGTTGGCGCTCGCGTTCGTCTATTGCCAGAGCCGCATGCTGCGGGCGGCCAAAGGCATCCCGGCCTGGCGCGAGCCGTTGCTGTCGCCGCTGATCGTCTGCACCGGTCTGGTCGAAGGCGGCGGACTTTTTCTCCTGACCGCCGCATTTCATGGCGGCGCTACCGGGCGCCTGCTCGTGCTGTTCGGCGTACTCGTGGTTGCCAGAGTGCTGGTATGGCGCGCCTATCGGCGCCGGGTGGCCGCAACTACCGCGTCGCCTGCGCTCGCCGCGCTCGACGTTGCCGGCCATTCGCTGCAGCTTGCAGGAACGCTCATCCCGCTTGCTCTCAGCGCATTGGCGGTGTTGGTGTCGATGAGCGACGCGGCCATGCTGGCACTCGAGGGAGCGGTGGGACTGTCGGCGTCGCTCACCGGCGCCTACCTGAAGTATGCGTTAGTCACCCGGGCCGGCTTCAATCAAGGATTCACGTTGAAGCACCTGCCGGTGCGCGGCGTGCGTCCTTGATGAGCACCGCGGCGGCAGCGAAGCGAGGGAGGTGAAATGGGAGCGGTCACCACGGCGGAAGTCGGCATCGGCGCGAGTGACGACGCTTGCCGGTATCTGCACCGGGCAGAGGAGTCAATGCCGCGCGAAGCGCTTGCCTCGTTGCAGCTTTCGCGGCTGCGGACGACCGCGCGCAATGCGTACGATCGCGTACCGCTGCATCGCGCGCGGTTCGATGCGGCGGGCATCGAGCCCGGCGACATCTCGACCCTGTCGGACCTGCGGCGGCTTCCGTTCACGGTCAAGGCCGATCTGCGCGATCACTATCCCTTCGGCATGCTCGCCCGGCCGTGCACCGAACTCGTGCGGCTGCATGCGTCATCCGGCACCACGGGCAAGCCGACCGTCGTCGGCTACACGCGGCACGACATCGACACGTGGGCCGACCTGATGGCGCGTTCGCTGGCAGCCGCCGGTGCGCGACGTGGAGACATTGTGCACAACGCCTACGGCTACGGCCTGTTCACCGGCGGCCTCGGCGCACATTACGGGGCGGAGCGGCTGGGCGCCGTCGTGGTGCCGGTCTCCGGCGGGTCGACCGAGCGGCAGGTCGCGCTGATCATGGATTTCCGCGCGCGCGTGCTCTGCGCAACCCCGTCGTACGCGCTGGCCATCGCCGAGGTCGCCGAACAGCAGGGCGTCGACCTCACGAAGAGCGCGCTCGAGGTTGGCCTGTTCGGCGCGGAGCCGTGGAGCGATGCGATGCGTCGCGAAATCGAGGCGCGGCTCGGCTTGAGGGCGGTCGACATCTACGGTCTTTCGGAAATCATGGGGCCGGGTGTCGCCTGCGAATGCGAATGCCAGGCCGGACTGCATGGATGGGAGGATCATTTCCTGTTCGAGGTGATCGACCCCGAAACCGGAGCGGCTGTAACCGAGGGTCAGGCGGGTGAGCTCGTGATCACGACGCTGACCAAGGAAGCGCTGCCGATGCTGCGCTACCGGACGCGCGACATCACCAGGATAACGACGGCGCAGTGCGACTGCGGCCGTACGCACTTGCGCATCCTGCGCATCGCGGGACGCAACGACGACATGCTGATCATCCGGGGCGTCAACGTCTATCCTTCCCAGATCGAAGCGGTCCTGGTTGGCCGGCCGAACATCGCGCCGCACTATCAGCTCGTCGTCGAGCGTAGCGGCAAGCTGGATCGCGTCAGCGTCGAGGTGGAGGCGCAGCCCGGTGTCCCGGCCGAGATCTTCGCGGCGGTCGCGCGCGATGTCGCGCATCACATCAAGTCGCTCGTCGGCATCACGGCCGAGGTCTTCGTCAAGGAGCCGGGCACCATCCCGCGCTCGGAAGGCAAGGCAGTGCGCGTCCGCGACCTGCGGCCGAAGGGATGACATCATGGGCAAGCGCCTGCTCTCCATCACCGTGAACGGCCGCGCCCGCGAAGACGCGGTGACCGACCACGTCTCGCTGCTTGATTACCTGCGCGAACATCTCGGGCTCACGGGCACCAAGAGTGGCTGCGACGGCGGGGAATGCGGAGCATGCACGGTGCTCGTCGACGGCGACCCACGGCTCGCGTGCATCACGCTGGCGGCGCGCTGTGCGGGCATGCACGTGGAGAGCATCGAAGCGCTGGCCGAAGCGGGCAGGATGAGCCGACTGCAGGCGGCGTTCCATGAAAAGCTTGGCACGCAATGTGGCTTCTGCACACCCGGGATGATCATGGCGGCCGAGGCGTTGCTGCGCAGGGACGAACGGCCGAGCGAAGAGGCCATTCGAGCCGCGTTGTCGGGAAACCTGTGCCGTTGCACCGGTTACGTGAAGATCATCGAATCGGTGAAGGCAGTCGCGGAAGCACAACATGAGCTGGCTGGCGGTGGATGCAGGTGCGGAGTAGCGCAATGACAGCGGAGCCCGGCATGGCCCCGCGCACGCAAGCTGCGATCGGCCGGCGCCAGCCGCTG
This sequence comes from Betaproteobacteria bacterium, assembly GCA_039933655.1. Classification (GTDB taxonomy): domain Bacteria; phylum Pseudomonadota; class Gammaproteobacteria; order Burkholderiales; family Casimicrobiaceae; genus VBCG01. The sequence goes on from JBDTNR010000058.1 coordinate 7,319, forward strand.
ATCGACGGCGTCGAGAAGGTCACCGGCGAAGCACGCTACACCGCCGACATCGTCGCGGGTGGCGCGCTCGTCGGTGCAATCCTGCGCAGTACCGTCGCCCATGGCACGATTCGCCGGATCGATACCGCCCGCGCCCGTGCGCTTCCCGGCGTACGCGCGGTGATCACCGGAGACGACTGCGACATTGCATACGGGGTGATTCCCATCGCGCAGAACGAATATCCGCTGGCGCGCGAGCGGGTCCGCTATCGCGGCGAACCGATCGCCGCGGTCGCCGCCGAGAATGCCGCTGCCGCACATGCGGCGCTGAAGGCGATCGAGTGCGAGATCGCGCCGCTGCCTGGCTACTTCGATGCCACCGCCGCGCGCGCGGGCGATGCGATGCCACTCCATCACGACAAGTCCGGCAACATCGAGCGCGAGGTCGATCACGAGTTCGGCGACGTTGACGGCGCCATGGCCGGGGCCGACCTCGTGCGCGAGGCGACCTACCGCTGCGCCGAAGTCCACCAGGCGATGATGGAGCCCAATGCCACGCTTGCGCAGTACGATGCGGAGCGCGGACGTCTCATCCTGCACTCTGTAACGCAGGTGCCCTATTACGTGCATCTGGCGCTGGCACGTTGTCTCGCGATGGACGAGTCGCAGATCCGGGTGATCAAGCCGTTCGTGGGCGGCGGGTTCGGCCATCGCACGGAGACGCTCAACTTCGAAGTGATCGCCGCGCTTCTCGCACGAGCGACCGGCGGCACGGTCAAGCTGGAGCTCTCGCGCGAGGAGAGTTTCATCACCCATCGCGGTCGCCCCGAAACAGACGTGCGGCTCAAGATCGGGCTGACCAAGGCAGGCGCGATTGCGGCCGTCGACTGCGAGGTCGTGCAGCGCGGCGGCGCCTACGCGGGTTACGGCCTGGTCACGATCCTCTACGCGGGCGCACTGCTGCATGCGCTCTATCGGGTGCCCGCTTGCAGGTATCACGGGCTGCGTGTCTATACCAACACGCCGCCCAACGGCGCGATGCGCGGCCACGGCTCGGTTGACGTGCGTTTCGCATTCGAATCGTTGCTCGACCGGATGGCGGAAGAAATGGGTCTCGATCCGTTCGCGGTGCGCCGTGCCAACCTGCTGCCCGTGCCGCACCGGACGCTCAATGACCTGCAGGTCAATTCGTATGGGCTGCCCGAGTGTCTCGATCGCGTCGAAGCGGCGTCCGGCTGGCGGGATCGCCGTGGCAAGCTTCCGCGCGGCCGCGGGCTCGGCATGGCCTGCTCGCATTACGCGAGCGGTGCGGCGAAGCCCGTGCACTGGACCGGCGAGCCGCACGCGGTCGTCCAGCTGAAGCTCGATTTCGACGGCGGCATCAGCCTGCTCACCGGCGCAGCGGACATCGGGCAGGGTTCATCGACGCTGCTCGCGCAGATGGTTGCCGAAGTGCTGGGGCTCGGCCTCGAGCGATTGCGCGTGGTGGCCAACGATAGCGCTGTCACGCCCAAGGACAACGGCTCGTATTCGTCACGCGTGTCATTCATGGTCGGCAACGCGGCGATCCGCGCCGCGCGCGAATTGAAGCAGCTGCTGGTCGGGGCCGCCGCCCGCAAGCTCGAAGTCGCGGTGGACGATATCGAGTGTCTCGGCGAGAACTATCGAGTCGCAGGTACCGACCGCGTGCTGACCTACAAGGAAGTCGTTGCCGCCGCGCTGGAGGGAGGCGGTACGCTGATCGCCAAGGGTGTGTGGTCGACGCCGCCGGAGACGCAGGGGGGCAAGTTCAAGGGCGCGGCCGTGGGTTCGAGCGCCGGTTTCTCGTACGCGGCGCAAGTGGTCGAGGTGAGCGTCGACGAAGACACCGGGATGGTCAAGGTCGAGCGCGTCTGGGTCGCGCACGACTGCGGCCGTGCGATCAACCCGCTCGCGGTCGAAGGCCAGATCCAGGGCTCGGTGTGGATGGGCATGGGCCAGGCGCTATCCGAGGAAACGCAGTATCACCAGGGTTTGCCGCTGCGCGCCAATCTGCTCGACTACCGCGTGCCGACGATCATCGAATCGCCGCCCATCGACGCTATGATCGTCGAAGCGCCGGACCCGAACGGACCGTTCGGCGCGAAGGAAGCAGGTGAAGGCTCACTGTCCGGATTTCTGCCGGCGCTCACGAATGCGATTGCGGACGCCATCGGCGTGCGCCTCACGGAATTGCCGGCGTCGCCCGATCGGCTGCTGGAAGCGATCACGGCGAATCGCCGCGCAGAGCGGGTGCAAAGAACCATTGCCGCGACGCGGGCCAAGGCGCAGGCCTAGGATGAAACATCCCCCCACGCGCGCTCCGCTGCCTGCCCCCCGGGAGGCTGGCCATCGCCGCGTCCTCGCACCATCTAGAGAGAGGCAACACGCGGCGGCGGCCATCCATGCTCGCGAACCCGCCCTTCCGGCCTGGGCTTCGCCCCGCGCGCAGGGACGGCCAGGGGTGGCCCTGGGGGACTGGCGATGGATCGCATGACGCCGTTCACGCTCGCAGGGCCGCGTACGCTCGCGGAAGCCACTGCGCTGCTCGCCGCCACGGCGGGTGCGCGAGTCATTGCGGGCGGGACCGACCTGCTTCCCAATCGGCACCGGGGCCTCGACGTAGCGCCGCTCCTCGTCGATCTGAACGCCATCCCGGAACTGCGCGTGATCACGTTCACCTCCGCGGGTGCGACGATCGGTGCCGGCATCACGATGGCCCGGCTCGCGGCAGAGGAGCAAATCCGCTGCACGCTGCCGGTGCTGGCCGAGGCGGCGTTGACGGTGGCGGGTCCAGGGCAGCGGACGGTCGCCACCGTCGGAGGCAATCTCTGCCTCGACACCCGCTGTATCTTCTACAATCAGAGCGAATGGTGGCGCCGCGCGAATGCGTACTGTCTGAAGCATGGCGGAGATATCTGCCATGTGGCGCCGCAGGGCAAGCACTGCCATGCTGCGTTCAGCGGTGACCTCGCGCCGGCGCTGCTCGTGCTAGGGGCCTATGCTGAAATCGCCGGGCCGCACAGTGGCCGCCGTGTGCCGCTATCCGATCTGTACGTCGAGGATGGCGCCGCGCACCTCACCCTAGACGTCGGCGAGATTCTGGTGGCGGTCCATATTCCGCCACAACCGGCATCCGCGCGCGCGGGATACCGGAAGGCGCGTGCCCGGGGCGCGCTGGATTTTCCGCTTGCCGGTGTCGCGGCGCGGGTCTCGATGCGCGACGGGCGCCTCGACGGTCTTCGCGTTGCGCTGACCGGAACCAATGCGCGCCCGTTTCTGCTTGAAGGCACGGATGAACTGGTGGGCGGGCCGCTCGGCGATCCGTCGCTTGCCATGCTCGCCAAGCTGGTTCGAAAGCAGGTCGGCCCGATGCGGACTACCGTCACGCACGCCAACTATCGGCGGCAGGTTGCTGCGGTGCTCGCGCAACGACTCGTGCGGGAGCTGGCAATCGGTGGCGACGCCGGTAGGAACCCATGACTGCGCTGACCGGAAAGCCGTTCGCAACGGAACACGGTGTGACCGCGGAGGGCCGACGCTGGCTCGAAGAGGATGGCATCCACATCGACGTGCGCGGCCTGTCGGCGCCAGGGCCGCTGGTAGCGATCCTGACGCTGGTCGAATCCATGGGCGACGCAACGCCTCTGATCGTGCATCACGACCGCGACCCCATCATGCTCTACGCGGAACTCGCTGAGTTGGGGTGGACTGCCGAACGGATCGACGCGCCGCCCGGAGAGGTGCGCCTCAAGCTCGAGCGGTCGCTGACGCCATGAGCCATCCGCCGCGCCGCCCTGAGGAAGGTGCAGCCCCTCCCGAAGGGACCGCGCTCAGCTCGAGGGAGCGCATACGCCCTGCGGCGAGCGCTTTCCTCGCAGGTGCGACAAGCCGCCTCCTGCCCGCATCGATTCCGTTCCGCTTTTTCGGTGCGGCCGTCGTGTATCACGCTCTTGCGTGGCTTGCGCTACTGGCGGGTTCTGATACCGTTCCGACGTTCGCCGGAGGGCTCGGTTGGCCGCTCGCGGCGCTGCACCTCGTCACGCTGGGCGTGCTCGTGATGACTGCGCTTGGCGCAAGTCTGCAACTGCTGCCGGTCGCGACACGCCAGCCGGTTCACTGGCAGCGCGCACCCGCGGCGGTCTGGTGGCTTTTCACTCCGGGCGTGGCCGCGACCACGCTGGGCATGGGCATCCCGGCACCGTCATTGCTCGTCGGCGGCGCGTTGCTGGTCGCGGTCGCGCTTGTGATCTATGCGGTGCTCCTTGCCCGCAATCTGATCGGCGCGCGCGGCATGCCGGTCGTGGTCGCGCACGGCTGGGTCGCATTGTGCTCGTTGGCCGTCGTCGTTGTCACCGCGCTCTCTTTGGCGGGCGCTTACATGGGTGTACCAGGGCTTGCCCGCAGCACTGCACTCGCGCTGCACGTCGCTTTCGCCGGATACGGCTTCATGGGCATGCTCGCGCTGGGACTCT
>JBDTNR010000059.1:0-11790 GCA_039933655.1 Betaproteobacteria bacterium
GGTCGCCAAATCAGTGCAACGTTACCTTTTGGTGCGACGCAGCACCGACGCGGTGGCCGCGCCGGCCGCGCGCTCACGGACGTCTCACCCACCGTGCACCACCAGAAGCAACGCCGGGCGCTTCGGCGGAACGGGCGGGAGTGGCGATCGTATGCAGCGGAAAGCGATGCGCTCCCTGCGTCGCGGTGTCCGATCACGCAACGGCAATGCGTGCACCAATGGCCCCAGGGTGCGCGGCGGCCGTTCCAGTCGGCCGCGCGGCGTACCGCGCTGCGAGCGTCGCGGCGCGGCGGATTCGGCTACCATACGAACGATTCCTATGCATCGTGTCGCCGCCTGTTCGCACCGACCCCGGTGTGGACGGCCAAAGTCGAGGATCTACTTGTGACCAACGCGCTGGAACACGAAGCGGTCCCCGACGAGGGCCCCAATCCCCTTGGCATCAGTGGCATCGAATTCATCGAATTCGCCACCTCGAAGCCGCAGGCCCTGGGCGGTCTGCTGGAGAAGCTGGGATTCCGCCCGATCGCGCGGCACCGGTCCCGCGAAGTCGAACTCTATCGGCAGGGGTCGATGAACATCATCGTCAATTCCCAGCCCGCTGACCTCCCCCACACCGTCCATCCGGCGGAAACGCCGGTCATAAGTGCATTCGCGCTTCGCGTACGCGATGCAGAGGCCGCATTCCAGAAGGTTCGCGACATGGGAGCGTGGGAGATGCCGGTGCGCGCGCGCGCCATGGAGCTCAACATCCCGGCCATTCATGGCGTTGGCGAGAGCCTCATCTATTTTGTCGATCGCCATGACGAATTCTCGATCTATGACATCGACTTTCGCGCCATTCCGTCCGTCGAGACGAAGCCTCCCGCCATCGGCGGCATGCACTTCTTCGGGATCGTGCAGTACATTGGCGCCGACCGGACTGCCGACTGGGTATGGTTCTATTCGCAGCTCTTCGGCTTCACGCCGCTTCCCGATCGCGTCCGGTTCGGCATCATGCCCAAAGGTCTGCTGCTGCAGAGTCCATGTCGCAGCTTCTTCCTGCAGCTGATCGAACCCGACGAAAGCGCCCGTTACGCCGCAGCGCAGGAACACCTGCAGCGTGTCGGCTTCGGAACTCCCGACGTATTGGCCACGGTGACGCTACTCGAGAAGCGTGGCATCGAATTTCTTGCTTCCGAGAAAGTCCGCGCGAACAACCGGGGGGCACTCACGAAACCGTGCCTTGGCAGCGTCATGTTCGAGCTCGTGCATGACGAGCCCGGCAGCCACGCAGGTCAAGAATGATCATCCGCGACTTCGGAATGGACACGGCGACGCTGGCGGGTCCGCTGGACGCCAAGCTCGCGGCGATACGCGCGGCCGGCTTCTCGCAGGTGATGGTCTCGGCGAGCGAGGTCGTCGGGCATCCCGGCGGTGTAGACGCCGGAATTCGCGCCGTGCGCGACAGCGGCCTCGCCGTGACGGGACTCGAAATGCTGCGCGATTTCGAAGGGCTCGACGGCCAGTTGCACAACTACAAGGTGGATGTCGCCAAGTCCATGCTGCAACTCTGCCAGGACCTCGGCGGCCGTCTGCTCATCGTGGAAGCGTCGACGTCAAGTCACGCCAATACCGGTGCCGACGCCATCGTCCGCGACCTGCGCGCGCTCGCGATGTTGGCGATTCCGAGGGGCGTAAGCATTGCGTTCAAGGGCGTTTCGTGGAGTCGAACGGCCAGCAACTTCGCCGCGGCGGGCGACCTGGTGCTGCGGGCCAACTGTCGGAACCTGGGACTGGCAATCGATGCATTCGACATCCTTGCCGCGCAGACGCCGCTCGATGATCTCGATGCGATCGACCCGGAACAGATCTTCGTGGTCCAGTTGTCCGACTTCAGGTGGCAGGCGATTCAATCGATCGCCGAGGACGCGGCGACCAGGACGCGATTTCGCGTGTTTCCGGGCGAAGGCGCCCACAGCGATGACCTTGCGGCGCTCGTCGGCAAGCTCGACGCGCTCGGCTATGCCGGCATGTTCAGTTTCGACGTCTATAACGACGACTACCAGCAGATGCCGCCGGATATCGTTGTCAACCGGGCGCGGCGCGCCGCCGAATGGCTCGAGGAAACGGTGCTGCGACGGGCGCTGCCCGTGCCGAACATGGAGCACTTGCGGCGTACGGCCGAGGGTTGACGGCAAGAGAGTAGAGCGGCGGCCCGGTTGAACGTTCCGACTAGATCTGCGCCCGATCGAATACGGACTTCACGATCTGATAGCACGAGCAGGACGACGCCTTCAATCCACGCACGTCCAGAATCCGTATCGCCCCTCTGGCATAGCTGATCAGCTTACGCTCCTTGAGGGCGCTGGCAGCTTCGGTGACCCCCTCGCGCCGCAAGCCGAGCATGTGGGCGAGGAATTCGTGAGTCAGGCGAAATTCGTCGGTTCCCAGCCGGTCCCGCGTCATCAGCAGCCAACGAGACAGGCGTTCTTCCCCCTCGTGAAACCGGTTGCAGGCGGCGGTTTGCGAAATCTGCGCCATCAACGCGTAGGTGTATCGGTAGAGCGCATCCTGCAACGCCGGATTGCGCTTGAACTCGACCCGAAATGGCGCCGCGCCCATGCGCAGCGCCTTGCCCTCACCCTGCACCAGGGCCTTCACCCCGGAAACGCCGATACCGAGGATGAAGGGCATTCCCGCCATCCCCTCATTGCCGACCATGCCGACCTCGAGCGTGTGGCGCTTGTCGACTGCGGTGAGCAGCGATACAAGGCAATCGAGCGGAAAGTAGACGAAGTCGATCTTCTTCTGGGGTTCGTAGAGAACCTGGCCGAAGGCCAGGGTCACCGGCTCGAGCTGGGCCTCGAGGCGCCTGTATTGCTTGGGCGGGATGGCGGCCAGAATCCGGTTGGCAATCTGCATTTGCTCACTCATGGGGTCGATCCTTTGTCCTTGCTGCCGCCTGGCCCAGCTTGCATGCCGTCAGGTCGCCCGGCCGGCAACTGGCACGATCACTTCGCCACAGGCGGCTTCCTCACCATTGACGACACGTTGGCGAGCACGGTTGCGGATGCCTGCTCCACCTTTTCGACTTCGGTCTTGCGCTCACGCTGCACCCTGGCAAACGTCTTCTGCAAATCCGTATCGAAGCTTGGCGTGTAGCGAAACGTACGATCCAGGATCGATTTCATGAGACCTCACTCGATTGGGTCAAGCTCGACCGCTCGATTCCCGCCGGCAGGCGCCCCAGCCGGGCCGAGGCACGGGCATCGTCAATCGTCTCAGCCTGGAACAGGAAAAGCGGCACAACTCCGTCGCAGGGGGGACCCCAAAGTGGATGCGTGGTCCGGGGCGCCCGGAAAAGCAGTGCTTCCACTCGATGTTCCCTGTTCGATCGACGGCGTGCTGCTCCGTGAACTATCGGAGGTCGTACTACTTCCCGTCTTTATCCGAATCGCCGGGTGTTGCGCGCTCGACGAAATCGCTCAAGCGCTGCCAGGAATCACGGGCTGCGTGTTTGGCGTTTTCCCACCTCAACTTGGAAGTGCCTTTGAAGCGTTCCCAATCGCGCATCAGCTCGGGTTCCGCCTGCTCGAACGAGCGGCCTTTGTACCGTCCGTACGTGTCGACGCCGTAGCGATAGGCGGGACCATATTCGTCGAAAGTTGCCCCGCCGGTGACATAGGGCCGGGTCGCGTAGTTCTGGCGCCAGTAAGCTTCCTCGGCGGTAGGATCGATCGACTGGGCGATCTCGTGACCAGCCACGCCGCCCACCACGGCGCCCGCCACCGCACCTGCCACCGTGCCCACCGGGCCTGCCACCGTTCCCGCCAGTGCGCCGGCAGCGGCGCCGCCGGCAACCGCGCCAAGCCCGGTTCCAATCGGATGTGCTCCGAGCGGACCTGCGGTCGTGTCCGGCTTCGCAGTGGTTTCCCGTTCGAGTTCTAGAGTTTTGGTGGTCATCGTGGTCTCCAATGGGTGTTCCGATCGAGCAGGCAAACGCAAGCGGTGAAGATCGCGCATGGATGCAACAGGACGTTCCGCGGGAGGTGCCCCCGAAAGCGGCCTCGAACCTGCAGTTCGAACGCCTTCGCCGAAGGCGCTTCCGAACCGATGCTCTACCAAGCCAAAGGCCGCCTGCCTTGCCGCCATGATCCGACGCGACAATGAGTGTCTGTCGTCCGTCATGCGACTGTCTGTGCGGTGGCGTACACGACGGGCGCTCGTCGTCGAACGCCGATTTGCGGCACTACCAAAGGCGGTCCACGCGTTGCCTGCGACGCAACGCTGTTCGATCGTGCGGCAGGCTTCGCGACACCTTCTTCAGCGCGCGTGCCCCGGAACTTCTTGTGCGCTATCGTACATACTGGCAGAAGCCGCTCGGTGACAATACCCGGAAATGTTCGGGGATCCTGGCCGGCCCGTCGGATGCCGGCTTGACCGGTCATTCGGCGACAACCTCCGTACCCGCCGGACCGTATCGAACTTCAGCGAAACTCGTTAGGAATCCAGATGTTCGTCAATGGTCTCGGCACCGCCACTCCGCCGCATCGCTACAGCAAAGCGGAATGCTGGGAAGCCTTCAGGGCCTCCGATTGGTTCCTCAAGCTGGACCGGCGTTCGCACATCATTGCCGAAACAGTCCTGACTCGGGACAACGGCATCGCGTCGAGATCGCTGTCCGTCGACTCGCTCGCCGACGTTTTTCGGATCGATCCGGACACGTTGCAGGCGCGGTTCCTCGCCAGCGCACCGGACCTGGCCGAGTCAGCCGGTCAATCCGCGCTGAGCGAGGCTTCGCTTGCAGCGTGCGAGATCGACGGACTGGTCGTCAGTACCTGTACCGGCTACCTCTGTCCCGGCTTGACGAGTTACGTGGTCGAGCGTCTGGGACTGCGTGCCGATGTACTGGCTTTCGATCTGGTGGGACAGGGTTGCGCGGCGGCGCTCCCGAATTGGAAGTTGGCGGACGCGTTGCTGGCCGCCGGATCGTGCCGTCACGTCCTGTCCATCTGCGTCGAGGTCAGCAGTGCCGCGATGTATCTCGACAACGACCCGGGCGTGCTGATCAGCGCCTGCCTCTTTGGCGACGGCGCGGGCGCCGCGGTGTTGTCGAGGCATGCCAGCCCGCAACGCCGCGCCGTCGAATGGAAGTCGTTCGCGTCGCTGGTCAATCCGGCGGAGCGCCGCGCGCTCCAGTTCGAAACCCGCAATGGCATGCTGCGCAACATATTGACTCGGCCGGTTCCTCGATTGGCGGCCGAGCACGCCGAGCGGGTGCTCCGTACCGCACTGGACAGTGCGGGCCTGCAGCCCGCGGACATTGGTACCTGGATCATGCATGCCGGCGGTCGCGACGTGCTGGAAGCGCTGCAGCGCCAACTGCAGCTCGAAGCGAACGACCTGCGCTACAGCGCTGACATGCTCCTCCGATACGGCAACATGAGCAGTGCGTTCGTGTACTTCGTGCTGCAGGCCGCACTCGACGACGACGCGGCACCGGGTTGGTGGTGGATGTCGGCCTTTGGGGCCGGGTTCAGCTGCCACGGCGCACTGCTGAAGGCGGCGTGAGCCCGCCGCAACCGACCTGCGCCTTGAGTCCCCGCCTGCCACGCCGCGTGGAGCACGAGTTGCTCGACGCGCTTGCCGCCGACGATCCGCGCGCGCAACGATCGAGGGCCGATCTGCGCCGGATCCACCGGGCAATGGCGACACTGCCGATCCTGCTGCGGGCGCTCGATCGCGGTACGCGGGGAGTTGCTCCACGCTCGATGCTGGAACTCGGTGCCGGCGACGGTTCACTGATGTTGCGTGTAGCCCGGCGGCGGGCACGGCATTGGGCGGACGTCCACGTTACCCTTCTGGACCGGCTGAATCTCGTCGCACCGCGTACGCTGGACGGCTTGCGCGAAGCAGGCTGGACGCCGAGCATCGTTGCGATGGATGTGTTCGACTGGCTTCGGGGACGCGATCGCACGCACTGGGATGTCGTCGTCGCCAATCTGTTCGTCCATCACTTCTCGTCGGCCGAACTGGAGCGCCTGCTCGCGGGAATCGCCGCGCGCACGCGGTTGTTCGTATGCTGCGAACCGAGGCGCGCCGCCCTAGCCCTCGCGGGAAGCCACATGATCGGCCTGTTGGGCGCGGGTCCCGTGACCCGACGGGATGCCGTGTCCAGCGTGCACGCGGGCTTCCGGACTCAGGAGTTGGCGGAGCTCTGGCCCGACCGCCAGGACTGGGTGGTGAACGAGTATCCCGCGGGCTTGTTCAGCCACTGTTTCATTGCGCGCCGGAAAGACCGCTAGATGCGAGAGGATTACGACGCAATCGTTGTCGGCGGCGGTCCTGCCGGTGCCACGTCGGCCGCCCTCCTGGCGGGGGCCGGATGGCAGGTCGCCGTAGTGGAGAAGGCACTGTACCCACGCCGCAAGGTGTGCGGAGAGTTCATTTCGGAAACGACGTGGCCACTGTTGCGGCAGTTGGGTGTGGCCCGTCGATTGCTGAAACTCGCCGGACCTCCGGTGCGTCGCGTCGGCGTCTACGCCGGCAAGGCGATGGTGACGGCGGAGCTGGCAACGATGGCCCGTGGGTCGCAGAGCGAGGGCCGGGCAGTGGGCCGCGAACACCTCGATACCGTGCTGCTCCAGCGTGCCGCGGAAGCCGGCGCGACAGTATTGCAGCCCTGCGTGCTCTCGCAATTTGTCGGGGACAATCGTGGCTACCAGTGCACGATAGTCGACAAGGGCACGCGTCAATCCAGCATCCTGCGGTCGCGACTGATCGTGGCTGCGCACGGTTCCTGGGAGTCCGGCCCGATGCCGACACAGAACTTTCGCCGACCGCCCCGCTCGTCGGATCTGTTCGGATTCAAGGCTCATTTCTTCGGGAGCGCACTTCCGCCGGACCTGATGCCATTGCTCGCATATCCGGGCGGCTACGGTGGCATGGTGCACACCGATGGTGGTCGAGTCAGCCTGTCGTGCTGCATTCGTCGCGACCAGCTCGAGCGCTGCCGTAAGCAACAGCCCGACCTGCGCGCCGGCGAAGCGGTTCTCATGCACATCCGGTCTTCGTGCAAGGGTGTCGCGCTGGCGCTGGCGTCGGCGCAGCTCGATGGCCTATGGCTTTCCGCGGGACCGCTCAGCACAGGCATTCGCAGCTTTGGCCGGGATGGCATCTTCGCGGTCGGGAATGCGGCCGCCGAAGCGCACCCCGTCGTGGCCGAAGGGATCAGCATCGCCATTCAGTCGGCGGCGTTGTTGTGCGAGCGTTTGATCGCGCGTCCGGAATTGCGCCTGAATGCATCCGCTTCGGCTCGCGCTCGCGCGCGCGTTCGGCATGACTACGCATGGGCATGGCGCAAGAATTTTTCTCGGCGCCTGTTCGTGGCCGCTGCACTCGCGCACCTGTTCATGCGGCCCCGTTCCACAGGCATCGCAACGACGCTGCTGGAGCGTTTTCCGCAACTCGTCGCCGAGGGCGCGCGGTGGAGCGGCAAGACAACGCCATTGCGCGCGGCGAGTCAATTCGACATGACACGGTCGTGAGCAGCGATGCCAGCGGTCCCGGCGCGCGCCTCATTTCCGGCACCATCCCAGCCAATTGCGGAGAATCCGGCATGACGACACTGCAGTCATTGCAAGCCATCTTCAAAGCCAACTTCGGTCTCGCACCCGAAGTCCTGCAACCGGATGCGAATCTGGAAGGCCTGGAGATCGATTCATTGTCCATGATCGAAGTCCTCTTCGCCGTTGAGGATGAATTCGGGATCACGGTGCCCCCCGAACCTGCCACGTGGCGCAGCCAGATGGTCACCGTCGGCGACCTGGTGTCGTATGTGGACAAGCTTATCGCCGAACAGCGTCCCCCGATGGCAGCAGGGGCTGCGGCGTCGTGAGACGGGTGGCCGTCACCGGGATCGGATTGATCTCGCCATTGGGGAACGACACGGACGCGTTCTGCCACAATCTCGCGCATGGTCGATCGGGAATCGTCGGCCTGCCGGCGCCGGCAAGCGCGCGTGCGGGCAAGACCATCGTCGAAATCCCCCGGAATCACGTCGGGGGCGCAGTGGCGTTCGATGGCGCCCGCGTGTTCCCTGCGCCCAAGCTGCGCATGCTGGATCGCGTCAGCCAGTTTGCGCTGGCGGCCGCCGCCCAGGCGGTTCGGGATGCCGATCTACTGTTCACCGACACCGTACGTGAGCGCGCGGGGGTCTTCATCGGCACCGGCATGGGCGGTGCCCAAACGACGGACGACGGCTATTTCACGTTGTATGGGGAGGGATCCGAGCGCGTCAAGCCCTACAGCGTGCTGATGGCCATGACCAATGCGGCGGCGTCCTGGATCGGTATCGAGTATGGCTTGCGGGGGCCCAACCTGACCTATTCCACCGCCTGCTCCTCGTCCGCCGTGGCGATCGGCGAGGCCGCGCGCCGAATAGCCACAGGCGAGGTCGACGTAATGATCGCGGGGGGAAGCGAGGCGCCGCTCAACTACGGGACGCTGGTGGCATGGGACGCGTTGAAAACCCTGGCCGCCGCCGATCCGGACGAGCCCGGCACCGCGTGCAAGCCCTTCGCCAAGGACCGAACGGGACTGGTGCTGGCCGAAGGCGCCGCCATCGTCGTGCTCGAAGATTGGCAGCATGCTCGGGCGCGCGGCGCGCACGTCCATGCCGAACTCGTCGGATACGGCCTGTGTACGGACGCGACGCACATCACGCGGCCGTCCATTGCGGGTCAAGCGGCTGCGATGCACCGTGCGCTCGAAGCCGCCGCCATGCATCCTGACGAAATCGGCTACATCAACGCGCACGGCACGGCAACGCTCGCCAACGACGTCGTGGAAACCGCGGCAATCAAGGACGTGTTCGGCGCAGGCGCCTACCGCATACCCGTGAGTTCCACCAAGTCCATGCACGGACATCTGCTCGGTGCCGCCGGAGCCCTGGAGTTCGTGGTGGCGGTGCTCGCGTTGGAGCGACGTTCCATCCCGCCTACCATCAATCTGCAGGTGCCGGACCCCGAATGCGACCTCGACTACGTGTCCGGCGGGGCCCGCCCCGGCATCGAGCTTGCCGCGGTCATGTCGAACTCGTTCGCGTTCGGCGGCACCAATGCCGTCCTCATCTGTCGCCCGGCCAGATAGTCCACCATGGCAAACGAGCACGGATACTCGACATGAAGCACAACTGCGAACAAAGCAGGTCCAACGTCCGGCCAACAGCGGCCCGGCGGGCGCCGGGGCAGCCTGACGGCAAAGCCGTTGGACAAAAGCATTGCCGGCAGAAGACGGCGGCGCAAGCACGCTTTTCCAGGCTTGTTTCGCGTGGCGCACGGAGGTTGTCGCCGTCGGCAGAGGTCAGCGAAAGCCGCCGACGGATGCGCGCGTAGCCGCTGCCGCGATGAGCGCGGCCCTCGCAGTTGCGTTCGTCGCAGTGTTTCCGGCGGCAGACTTACTTCTTCGGGGCTTCCTTGGGGCCGAGTGCCGTCGACGAGTGACTGCCGGCCCGGGCGGCCAATCGGAGTATGTGTCCGGTCCTGACCCATGTGCCGCCGACGCCGGAAACGAGGGTGAGATCAGTCTGGTCGCGCAAGGCGGTCGTGGCGTAGTCGGCGCGTTCGATCCTGCGGACGCCATCGAAGGCCACCCAGTCCGGCACTTCGTCGTAACTGTACGAGGTCACCATCGGCTTCAGTTGCTCGAACACGCGCGCCGGCGTCAATCTTCGAGTGGCAACGCAGGACGTCTCGACTGCAACCTCAAGGCCTGGCACCACGGACTGCATCGACGACCTCGCGGATCGCATCGATCACGATCTGCGGCTGCTCCAGATGGATGTAATGGTGACTGTTGGTGTTGGTGATGTGCCTGGCGCTGGGGAAAAGCCTGGCGAGTGCGGTCTGCGCCGCGATCTGCGCCGACCAGAGTGCGTTGACGAATTCCACCGTCACGGAGGGCGGCAACACGCCGCTGGCGACGTCGTCCGCGCTGATAGGCGGCAAATCCGCAGTCAGAATGACCATCGGCATCGCGCGTGCAGGAGGCGCTGCAATCACCTGCGCAAAGGAACTCACCGTGTATACCGGTTCCGGCAGCGAATTGATCGCCTCCAGCACTTCCCGCTGTGCAGCCGTGAGTCGGTCATACAACCCTTCGGAGAGCGCATCTTCCAGGACGAGACCGGCAACCGCGTCGGGGTAGGTGCTCACATAGAGCCTCGCGATCAGACCGCCGTACGAATGGCCGACGATCACGTACGGCCCCTGCGCATGCGCCGCCGCCAGCAGCGCGTGCAGGTCGGCAACCCCCTCCGCCGCGGTGACCGGATGATGCACTGGATCGCTGCGGGTGGGCTCTTGGTCGACGCCAACGGTCGCGGGACGATCGTACGCGCACACGCGCGTGAACCGGACGGCTTGACGAAACACCGTTGCCAGAGGGTTGTGCGGGTCGACAACATTCGTGCTCCAGGTATCGGCACGGTTACCCTTGCCGGAAACGAGCAGCACCGTCGGCGCGCCGACGCCATCGCACTCCATCTGCATTTTGCGACCCCCGCCGATATCGACCAGACTCGCGGAAAATTGGCTCGAACCGCTGTCGGTGCAGGCGACCGCCATTACCGCGACCGATAGCAGCGAAAGTAACTTGTGACTCCCCATCCCGACGATTCCCTTCTCTGCGACTGCGGAGGTATTTCCTCGGATGCCGCCCGTTTTCCATCCCAAGGCACCGGATCAGGACCGGCAACCGCGTGCGGAGCCAGCGTGGCAGTACTGGTCGTCTCGCGAAAGGTCGACATCGGGTTTTCGCCCTCGGCACCAGTCTTTTAGCGGCCGCGCGCCATACTGCCTTCAATAGGCGGCAAGGTCCACTCCACGGACTTCGAGGTCTGGACATGACATAACGAATGTTAGTCACCGCAGTACGACGTGAGCGCCATCGCAAGTTCGAGCTTGACGGGCCGTGGCCGGTTGACGTGTACTCCAAGTCGCAGTTGTCGGTGCGCGACGCGGCCCGAAGGTCGGGAGCGGACAAAACTCCAGAAATGCATAACTCGCGCCGCGAGGCGTCGGGTCGGGCCTTACGATGCTTCCCGGGAAGGAATCGCGACATGACGCGTCACGCACTCGCGATACCTCGTGTCCGAGGTCTCGTCCTGGCGCTTTTCCTCTGGATTCTCCTGGCGCCGACGGTGCATGCGCAGGCGCAGCCGGCCGGGCCCGAGGGCTGGCATTTCACGCCGCTGATCGCGAGTGTCATCTCGACACCCCACTGGTTCACCGGCACCGATGGCAAGGTCCACCTCGTCTATGAACTGTTGCTGGCCAACGCGCTTGCCGTGCCGGTCACCGTCATGGCGGTCGAGGTGCTCGATGCCGTTTCCGGAGCGACACAGGTTCGCCTGACCGGCCCATCGCTCCTCTCGGCCATGTCGATCGTCACGTCGTTGGCGCCGAACGTGGTGCTGCCCACCGCCACGGTCGGCGTGATCTTCCTCGACGTGGCGCTTGTCGGCACGGCCGATGTCCCGGAGTTCGTCGCGCATCGGGTGACAATCGAACCGGTGAGCGGGCTTCCTGCATGGTTCATGTCGTTCACGGGTCCACGTGTGGCCGTCGATCGGCGGCCGCCGGTGGTGCTCGGCCCTCCGGTCAGCGGAGCCGGTTGGGACGCGCTGGGGAGTTGCTGCGACGGACCGCACCGCCGTACGATCCTGTCGATCGACGGTCGCCGATACGTCCCCCAGCGTTTCGCCACCGACTTCAACAAGCTCGACGCCCAGAACCGGCCGGGCGTTGG
>JBDTNR010000060.1:0-11675 GCA_039933655.1 Betaproteobacteria bacterium
TGCGGCCGAAGCGATTGGCCGACGGCGCGGCGACGCCTGAGCCGCCGGCGTCGGCGAAGGCGCGCAGCAGCGCGCGCGCCACCGGATGCGATGGCACGCGCAGGCCCACGCGGTCCTGGCCGCCGGTGACGACGTCGCCGGCGTGCGCCGTGCGCGGCAGGATCAACGTGAGCGGGCCCGGCCAGAACGCCGCGGCCAGCCGCCGCACATCGTCGTCGATGTCGCGCGCCCACAGCGGCATCGCGCTAGCGTCCGCCAGATGCACGATCACCGGATGATCCGCCGGCCGCCCCTTCGCCGCGAAAATCGCGCGCACCGCATCGGCATTTCCGGCGTCGGCGCCCAGTCCGTAGACGGTCTCGGTTGGAAACGCCACCAGCTCGCCGGCGCGCAGGCGCGCGACGGCGCGGGCGATGACCTCGCGCGTCGGTGGCGCGATCGGGGCCGTCATCGGACGCCTCGGGAATCGCCTGTCGAGCGCAAGGGGGCGCCGGCGGCGAGGATGGTCAAGCTGCTAGAATATGAGCTTTTGCAGCGCGCAAACCCGCGGATCGCACCGCGGCCGGCGCGATACGAATCGCGGCTCCGGCAGGCGCGGCTGGCCAACGAGAATGAGGTTGAGATGAGCAATTTTCTGTTCACGTCGGAATCGGTGTCGGAAGGTCATCCGGACAAGGTCGCGGACCAGATCTCCGACGCGGTGCTCGACGCGATTCTAGAGCAAGATCCCACGGGCCGGGTCGCGGCGGAAACGCTCGTGTCGACGGGACTCGTCGTGATGTCCGGCGAGATCACCACGTCGGCCAACGTCGACTATGCGCGCGTTGCGCGCGAAACGGTGCGCGCCATCGGCTACAACGATCCGGAATTGCGGTTCGATGCCGACGGCTGCGCGGTGATGGTCTGCTACGGTCGCCAGTCGCCGGATATTGCGCAGGGCGTGGATCGCGCATCGGACGACTACCTGAACCAGGGCGCCGGCGACCAGGGCCTGATGTTCGGCTACGCTTGCGACGAAACACCGGCGCTGATGCCGTACCCGATCTACTACGCGCATCGGCTCGTGCAGCGGCAAAGCGAAGTGCGGCGCGACGGCCGGCTCAAGTTCCTGCGGCCCGACGCGAAATCGCAGGTGACGGTCCGCTACGTCGACGGCAAGCCCGTCGGCGTGGACACCGTCGTGCTGTCCACCCAGCACCATCCGTCGATGAACGACAAGCAGGACAAGCTCGCCGAGGCCGTGATCGAGGAGATCATCAGGCCGGTGTTCCCGGCCGACATGCTGAAGGACACGCGCTTCCTCGTGAACCCGACCGGCCGCTTCGAGATCGGCGGCCCCCACGGCGACGCCGGGCTCACCGGGCGCAAGATCATCGTCGACACCTACGGCGGCGCGGCGCCGCACGGCGGCGGCGCGTTCTCCGGCAAGGATCCGTCGAAGGTCGACCGCTCCGCGGCGTACGCCGCCCGCTACGTGGCCAAGAACATCGTCGCCGCCGGCATCGCGCGCCAGTGCCAGGTGCAGGTCGCCTACGCGATCGGCGTTGCGAAGCCGATGAACGTCACCGTCTACACCGAAGGCACCGGCAAGATTTCCGACGAAAAGATCGCCGACCTCGTAAATGTGCACTTCGACCTGCGGCCCAAGGGGATCATCCGCATGCTCGACCTCTTGCGGCCAATCTATCGCAAGACCGCCGCGTACGGCCACTTCGGCCGCGACGAGCCCGAGTTCACGTGGGAAGCGACGGACAAGGCGCAGGAACTGCGCGCCGCGGCCGGACTGTAGCGCGGCGCGGGATGAAAGCGCTCGGTGCCTTGCTGTTGCTCTTGCTCGCCGCCTGCGCCGCGCCGCCCTCGGGACCGCCGGCGGTTGCCAGCGGGGAACTCGACAACGCCGCCGACGGCACGCGCATCGCGATCAGGCGCGGCGGTGAAGTGAAGGTGATCCTCGACGCCAACGTGACGACTGGCTTCCAGTGGCAGACGCCCTCGACGCCGGCGCCCGTGCTGTCGCCGATCGGCGAACGGGCGTACGCGCCGCGGTCCGCGGAATCCCGGTACGTGGGCGCCGGCGGCATGAATATCTTCCGGTTTCGCGCCGACAATCCGGGGCAGGCCACGTTGCAGTTCGATTACCGGCGATCGTGGGAAACCACGGTGGCGCCGGCAAAGACCGTCCGCTACGTCATCAGCGTGGAGTGAGCGGGCGCTTGCGCGCGCGCGACGCCGCAAGGCAGACTCCGGGTCGAGGAGAAACCGCATGAACGATTCACGGCAACGACGCGTCGGCAGGGGTTTTCTGCTGGCACCGGTCTTGGCACTCGCGCTCGGCGGATGCTCGACGCTCGTGCGCGAGGAGGTCGCCGCGCCGCCCGCTGGCGGAGCGGTCGCCATGCGCGCGAACACGCCGCTGGTCATCAGCCTGCCGCCCGACCCCTCGGCTGGCTATGGCTGGGTGCTGAAATCCGGCAGCCCCAACCTGTACCTCGTCGGCGGCCCCGACTACACGCCGACGCCGAAACCCCCGGGATTGGTCGGCGTGGCAGATACCACTGTCTATCGCTTCCGCGCCAGGGAGCCTGGCACGGGCACGCTCGAATTCGCCTGGCGGGCGCCGCCCGGACAGGCGGCCACGCCCGAGCGCGTCATCCGCTACGACGTGACGATCGGCCCCGGGCCGTGGCTTCCCACCACCTTCTTCGGCACGTGGGGCAGCACCGGCGCTTCGCTACGCGCGTCGCCCGGCACGCCGTCCGCCACCGCGGGCAACACATCCCCCGCCACCTCCAGTGGCACGTCGTCAGGTACTTCCGGCACCCCGTCTGGCACGGGCGGCGGGAATGGCGTAAAATATTGGTCCTTCTGAATATTTTCATGAACCGCGCAACGCGGCAGTACGCGCAGCGCGGTCCCCGGACCCCCGCTAGGAGCCTCCATGGCCGAACGTTCCCGTACCCGTCGCAACACGCTCGAGCGCCGTTGCCTGCCGAAGACCTTCAAGCGCATGTTCGTCGGCGCGCCGAAGGGCATTTTCAAGATGCTCGAGAAGATCAAGAAGAACTAAAGCAGCCGCGTGGCTGCCGGCCGGAGAGGGCCGCCTGCGGGCGGCCCTTTGCTTTTTTCCCCGCTTGGGGCCATCGTTAGCGAAAAAAGGACGCCGCCGCCCGATGCCTTTCGCCTACTACGATCGCCTGTCCCCCGCCAGCAAGGAAATCTATCGCCAGAGCGATGCGATCGCCACGCTCGATCTGCCGCCGGGCATCGCCGTGGCGGGTCCGGTGCTGGCGATCGGCGATGGCCTGACCCGCGGGCACCGGGCCACCGTCCAAGCCGGAGCGCAGACGCTGATCGACGCGCTGGTCACCGGGTTTGCCGTGCCGCCGGTCGACGTTCGCGTGCTGGCGGTGCGGCCGTCCGACGTCGACGGGGAACTGCACGGCTTATACGAACCCGACGAGGAGATTCCCACGGCGCGCATTTCCGTCTGGATGCGCACGGCGCAGAAGAAGCAGGTTGTGGCCTTCCGGTCGTTCCTGCGGACGGTTGTCCACGAGTTCCTCCATCACCTCGACTACGAGCACTTCAAGCTGCCGGAAACCTTCCATACGGAGGGGTTTTACAAGCGCGAATCGAGCCTGACCAACGCACTGTTCGGCGTGACCGGCATCGCGCTGCGGGAGCCGTCCACGGCGCCGGGCAAGCCGCGGCCCTGAACCCCACCGGCTCGTGCAATCGGGTAAAATGCGCGCGTTCCCCGAGGAGCGTTGCGACCTAAGGCTGTCGACCAGCCGCTGGGCCAGGCTCGGGGAGTATCCAATCCGCAACTGCGCTCGTTGAACCGCGACTCGCTCGCGGGGTGACGAGGCGCCGCACTGCGCCCGTTTCGATCCCCGGCAGCGAATCGCTCGACAAGGAGTGACGCATGAACGCTGCATCCGAAACGAAGAACTTCGCCGACTTCAAGGTCGCCGACATGGCGCTCGCCGCCTGGGGCCGCAAGGAAATCGCGATCGCGCAGACCGAGATGCCCGGCCTGATGGCGATCCGCGACGAGTTCGCCCCCGGGCAGCCGCTGCGCGGCGCACGCATCGCCGGCTCGCTGCACATGACGATCCAGACTGCGGTGCTGATCGAGACGCTGCAGGCGCTAGGGGGCCAGGTTCGCTGGGCATCGTGCAACATCTACTCGACGCAGGACCACGCGGCGGCGGCGATCGCCGCCACCGGCACGCCGGTGTTCGCCTACAAGGGCGAGTCGCTGACCGAGTACTGGGACTACACACACCGTATCTTCGAGTGGGGTGACCAGGCACCGAACATGATCCTCGACGACGGCGGCGACGCAACGCTGCTCGTGCACCTCGGCACGCAGGCCGAGTCCGACACGGCGTGCATCGCGCACGCGACCAACGAGGAGGAGGCGGCGCTGTTCGCGGCGATCAAGGCCAGGCTCGCGAAGGATCCGAAGTTCTACTCGCGGATCAAGGCTAGCATCAAGGGCGTCACCGAGGAAACGACGACGGGCGTCAAGCGCCTGTACACGATGCACAAGGAAGGCAAGCTGGGCTTCCCCGCGATCAACGTCAACGACTCCGTCACCAAATCGAAGTTCGACAACCTGTACGGCTGCCGCGAATCCTTGGTCGACGGCATCAAGCGCGCGACCGACGTGATGATCGCCGGCAAGGTCGCGCTGGTGGCCGGCTACGGCGACGTGGGCAAGGGCTCGGCGCAGGCGCTGCGCGCGCTGTCGGCGCAGGTGTGGATCACCGAGATCGACCCGATCTGCGCGCTGCAGGCGGCGATGGAAGGCTATCGCGTCGTGACGATGGACTATGCGGCGGACAAGGCCGACATCTTCGTCACCGCCACCGGCAACTACCAGGTGCTCACGCACGAACACATGATGCGGATGAAGGACCAGGCGATCGTCTGCAACATCGGCCACTTCGACAACGAGATCGAGGTCGCGGCGCTCAAGGCGTGCAAGTGGGACAACATCAAGCCGCAGGTCGACCACATCATCTTCCCCGACGGCAAGCGCATCATCCTGCTCGCCGAGGGGCGGCTCGTGAACCTGGGCTGCGGCACCGGGCACCCGTCGTACGTGATGAGCTCGTCGTTCGCCAACCAGGTGATGGCGCAGATCGAGCTGTGGGGCGACGCGCAGACCGGCGGCAAGCAGTATCCGGTGGGCGTCTATGTGTTGCCGAAGCATCTCGACGAAAAGGTCGCGCGGCTCCAGCTGTCGAAGCTCGGCGCGATGCTGACCGAGCTCTCCGACAAGCAGGCGCGGTACATCGGCGTGCGCCATGACGGACCGTACAAGCCCGACAGCTACCGTTACTGAGCAGTCGGCAATCACGGCGTTTCTCACAGGAGACGCAAAGGACACAGGGAAGTCCCGTCAGCCTCCGCCCGATTTCCCGGTGACTCTGCGTTTCTGTTGTGAAATGGTGTTCGGGTAAGCACATGGCGCGGGCGGGGGCGTCGTGCGTGCGGCCCGATCGCGGTCACGGCGCAATGTCGAGGATGATGTCATGCGTATCGCAGTGATCGGCGCCGGCGGCGTCGGCGGTTATTTCGGCGGCCGCCTGGGCGCCGCGGGACATGACGTCGTGTTCGTCGCGCGCGGCCGGCATCTGGCGGCGTTGCGCGAACGCGGCCTCGTCATCGAAAGCGCACGCGGCAACGCGACGGTCAGGGCGGCGTCGGCCACCGACGATGCCACCTCGCTCGCGCCGTGCGACATCGTGATGTTCTGCGTGAAGCTGTGGGACGTCGAGTCGGCGGCACAGGCGATCGCGCCGCTGGTGGCCAAGGACGGCATCGTCATCCCGTTCCAGAACGGCCTCGAAGCGCCGGAGGTCCTGCAGCGGGTGCTGGGTGCGGACAAGGTCATCGGTGGCGTCGCGTACATCGCCGCCACCATCCGCGTGGCCGGCGTCATCGCGCACACCGGGACGATGGCGCGCCTGGTCGTCGGCGCGTTCGACAGCGGCAACGCGGACGCGGCAACGGCGTTCCGCGATGCCTGCGTGGGGGCCGGGATCGAGGCCGACCTGTCGGCCGACATCCGGCGCACGCTCTGGGAGAAATTCTGCTTCCTCGCCGCACTTTCGGGCACGACGTCGCTCGCGCGCCAGCCGCTGGGCGTGGTGCGCAGCGACCCCGACCTGCGCGCGGCATTCGAGGCGGCGGTGCGCGAGGCGTGGGCGCTGGGTCGCGCGCGCGGCGTGCCGCTGGCCGACGATTACATCGCGCGCCAGCTCGCGACGCTGGACGCCCTGCCGGCGGAGATGCGCTCGTCGATGCTGAACGACCTCGTGGCGGGCAATCGACTGGAAGCGCCGTGGCTGTCCGGCGCCGTGGCGCGCATGGCCGCCGAAGCGGGGCTCGCCGCGCCTGTGAGTGCCACGCTTTACGCGGCGCTGAAGCCATACCTCAACGGCGCGCCGCACTGACGCGCCCCTTCGTGAAACAAAACACCAGGAGATCCCATGCGCCTCATCCTCGTCTGGATCATCAACGCGCTCGCGCTGCTCGCATTGCCGTACATCTTCCAGTCGATCACCATCGATTCGTTCGTCACGGCGCTGATCGTGGCGGTGGTGCTGGGACTCGTCAACACGCTGATCCGCCCGGTGCTCGTGCTGCTGACGCTGCCGGTCACCGTGCTGACGCTCGGCCTTTTCATCTTCGTGATCAACGGCCTCTTGTTCTGGGCGGTCGGCTCGTTCATGCCGGGCTTTCACGTCGCGGGCTTCTGGTCCGGCGTGTTCGGCGCGATCGTCTACAGCCTGATCTCGTGGGCGCTGGCGTCGCTTTTGCCGGCACGTAAGGACCAGGGGTGAACGATCGCCATTCCGCGCGGCCTGCGTTTCCTGCCGAGGCGCCGTGATGCGCAACGCCGCGAACCAGTACAGCGTCGAGTTCTTTCCGCCACGCACCGACGAGGGCACGGCCAAGCTGCGGGCAGCGCGCGCGCAGCTCGCGCAGTTGAAGCCGGCCTTCTGCTCGGTGACGTTCGGCGCCGGCGGCTCGACGCGCGAGGGTACGCTCGCCGCCGTCGTGGAAATCCTGGGCGAAGGACTGCCGGCCGCGCCGCACCTGTCATGCGTCGGCGCGTCGGCCGACTCGCTGCGCGCCGTTCTCGCTGAGTATCGCGGCCATGGCATCCGGCATCTCGTCGCCCTCCGGGGCGACCTGCCGTCGGGCATGGCCGACGCCGGCGAGTATCGCTACGCGAGCGATCTCGTCGCGTTCATCCGCCGCGAAACCGGCGACTGGTTCCATATCGATGTCGCCTGCTATCCGGAGTACCACCCGCAGGCGCGGACCCCGCAGGAGGACCTCGAGCATTTCGAGCGCAAGGTCCGCGCGGGCGCGGATTCGGCGATCACGCAGTACTTCTTCAACCGCGACGCGTACTGGAGCTTCGTCGACGCCTGCGCGGCGCGCGGGCTGTCGATTCCGATCGTTCCCGGCATCATGCCGATCATGAGCGCCAGCCGCCTCGCGCGCTTTTCCGACGTCTGCGGCGCCGAGATTCCGCGGTGGATCCGCCGCAAGCTCGAGGGATTCGGCGACGACACGGCTTCCGTGCGCGCGTTCGGTCTCGACGTCGTCACCGACCTGTGTGCGCACCTGCTCGACGAGGGCGCGCCGGGACTGCATTTCTACACGCTCAACACGGCGGGGCTCACGACGACGATCTGGCAGCGTCTCGCGCTCTAGGGAAGCGGTAACCCCACAACCCACCGCGCTTCGATGGCCAATTCCGGTGACTTCATCGCGCACGTGCTGGAGATGATGCAGCCCGCGGGTCGCGCCACTGCCGGCGCGATGTTCGGCGGACACGGCCTCTATGTCGACGGGATGATCGTCGCCATCGTTGTCGACGACACGCTCTATCTCAAGACCGACCAGGAAACGCGTGGCGCGTTCGTCGCCCGCGGGCTGCTGCCGTTCCGCTACCGATCACGCAGAGGCGACGTCGAGATGGCGGGCTACTACCAGCCGCCCGACGAGGTGCTCGAGGGGCCCGACGCGATGCGGGAATGGCTGCGCCTCGCGCTGGCGGCGGCATTGCGCCACGCCAACCGCAAGCCGGCACGGGCGCGGAAAGCGCCCGCGACGAAGCCGCCGCGAGGCGGCAGCTAGGTGTCAACCTTTAGTACGTTGCTTCACTTTCCCGGGCCGCATCGTCATGCCACCCGCCGTCGTCCCCGCGAAGGCGGGGATCCAGTGTCTTCGGAGCCCAACCTGCGCGAGGCACATGAACGTCACTAGGTTCCCGCGTTCGCGGGAACGACGGTTGGGCAGGATTCATGCGTGGGGAGACAACGCAATGAACGTCGACAGCTAGGCGCGCCCCCGTGTGTAGGACGCGAGTTCCATCGTCGTGTTCTGCGCGCGGATCTCGACGGCCTCGCGGCTGTCACCGCGCTCGCGGTACGTCGCGTACTTCGTTTCGCGCACCATCGCGCCCGCCTGTTCCGACCACCAGACGACGTAGTTGCAGTTGGTGGGGAAGCGGAACGGGTTGTTGTCATCGACGCTCATCAGGATGCGCAACACGACGGCGTTGAACGTGCCGGCGGGGGTGGTGACCGTCTCGTAGCCGCCGACCTTGACGAAGCGGTTGATCTGGCTGACGAGCTGGTTGGCGGGATCGAGATTCCCGAGGTTCTGCGTCCATGTCGCGCCCGACGTCAGCGGAAACTGGTAACGGACAAGCGGCGGCCTGAAATCGCGCGTCTCGGTGTTGTCGTACACCTCGCCGCTGCCGACCACGCCCGGCGACAGCAGGCGCTCCACCCGTGCGTAGTTCATCGTCTCCCCGACGATCGTCACCCGCACGTCGAGTCCCAGCGCGTCGACCGCCACCACGTCGTGCGTCTCGACCCACAGCACTTTGACGCGGAAGCCGTCGGCGCAGTTGTAGACCCAGCGGTCACCGACGCGGAACACCGGCGCGGCCGCGGGCGGGCCGGCGACGCCGCCGACGGCCACGCAGCCCGCCAGCGCGGCGGGTACGGCGAGCAGAAACCTGCGGCGATCCATCATCGGAGCCTGCTCCTTCAGGCGGAGGCGACCGCGCTTACGGTCCCGCCGGCGACGCGAACGAGGTCGGCGGGGGCGATCGGAAACATCGCGTGCGGCGTACCGCCAGCGGCGTAAACAGTCGCGTACTGCAACAGATTCCGGTCGATGAACGTACGCATCGGCTTCTCGTGGCCGAGCGGCGGAATGCCGCCGATGGCGTAGCCGGTCGCCGCGCGGACGAACGCGGCGTCCGCCTTGCCGATTGCCTCGCCGGCGAGTGCTGCCACCTTCGCCTCGTCGACGCGATTCGCGCCGCTGGCGATCACCAGCACCGGCGTCCCCGACGCCGCACGAAAGACCAGCGACTTGGCGATCTGGCCGACGGCGCAGCCCAGCACGATCGCCGCTTCCGCCGAGGTGCGCGCCGGCACGTCGTATTCGGTGATCGTGGTGAGGACGCCGGATGCGGCCAGCGCATCCTGCACGCGCTGGACGGACGGCGACAGCGGCGGTCCTGCCATGGCTTTAAGCCGCCCCGGCGCGAAGGCCGACGACGCCGACGATGATCAGCACGATGCTCGCGATCTGCACGGCGGTCAGCGATTCGTGGAACCAGTACACGCCGATCAGCGCGATCGTCGCCGTCCCGACGCCGGACCAGATCGCGTAGGAGACGCTGACGTCGATCCTGCGCACGGCCACTGTCATCAGCGCAAACGAGATGCCGTAGAACACGAACAGCAGCACGGACGGCAGCGCGCGCGTGAATCCCTGCGACATCTTCATCGACATCGTGCCGGCGATCTCGAGCACGATCGCGCCGGCGAGGCATGCCCAGTACAGCATGGCGGTCCTTTCGAAAGCGGCAATTCTCACCGGAGACGCCGAGGCGAGAGAGACGTCCCACGTGCCTCCACCGACATTCTCCGCGTCTGTGCGTCCTCCGGTGAAATGGTGTTCCACCAGGCGCGCGCAAGCCGTCACGGCGTGATGAACTCGACCTCCACGTCGTCGAGCCACAGCGACCCCTTGCCGCGCATCATCGCGCCGACCTCGACGCGGTCCGCACCTTTGGCCACCGGCAAGGTGATCGTGTAGCGCGTCCACTCCGTCGTGCCCTTGACCGGCGTGTCCAGCATGAAATTCTGGGCGAGCGTGGCGCCGCTCTGCAGCACCAGCAGCGTCAGTACGGCGCCGTTGTCATTGGCGTCGCGCGTGCGCATCCATGCGGTCAGGCGGGCGAGTTTGCCGGCGTGCGGCGTGCCCTCGATGATCTGCGCGACGGCGCCATACGGTTCCGGGCCGATGTTGTCGATCCGCAGGCTGCGCTCGCCGCTGCGCGGTTGCGCGGTGTCGATGACGAAGCGGTACGAACGATCGCCAGCATGCTGGAACGAGTACCAGCCTTCCGGGTCGCCGCGGGGGCCCGGTCGCGTCGATTCGAAGCCCGGGTTGACGAGTGCGGCGCCCTTGGTGATGGGGGTGGAAGGCAGCGGCACGGCGGCGGCGGCCGCCGGGGTTGCGGGCGCGGGCGTGGCCGGGGCGACCGGTGTTCCGCAGCCGGCGAGCAGCGCGGGCACGAGGCCCAGGGCGAGCCACAAGCGAGAAGACGCATTCATAGGCGAGGCTTGAAGTCCAGGGTTTGAATGCCGGCGCGCACGCCGGCTCGTGAAGGAGGGCGTGCCGCGAATGGCGGGGTCTGCGATGTCAGAGGTCGGTGACCGCACCCTTGCTCGCGGTCGACACCTGTCGCATGTATTTTGCGAGCAGTCCGCGCGTGTAGCGGGGTGCCGGCGCCTTCCACTCCGCGCGCCGCCGCGCGATCTCGGCGTCGTCGACGTTCAGCTGGATCAGCAGCCTGTGCGCGTCGATGGTGACCGAATCGCCTTCCTCGATCAGCGCGATCGTGCCGCCGACATACGCCTCGGGCGCGACGTGGCCGACGACCATGCCCCACGTGCCGCCGGAGAAGCGCCCGTCGGTGATGAGGCCCACCGATTCGCCGAGGCCCTGGCCGATCAGCGCCGACGTCGGCGCGAGCATTTCCTGCATGCCGGGACCGCCCTTCGGGCCCTCGTAGCGGATGACGAGCACGTCGCCGGCCCTGATCTTCCGGGCCATGATCGCTTCCATCACTTCGGGCTCGGAGTTGAAGACGCGGGCCGGCCCCGTAATCGATGGATTCTTGAGCCCGGTGATCTTGGCGACACAGCCCTCCGGCGCCAGGTTGCCCTTCAGGATCGCGAGGTGGCCCTGCGCGTACAGCGGCTTGTCGAACGGCCGGATCACGTCCTGGTCGGCGCGCGGCACGTCGGGAACACCGGCCAGTTCCTCGGCCATCGTACGGCCGGTGATCGTCATGCAGTCGCCGTGCAGCAGCCCGGCCTTCAGCAGCATCTTCAATACCTGCGGCACGCCGCCCGCGCGGTGGAAATCGACGGCAACGTACTTGCCGGACGGCTTCAAGTCGCACAGCACCGGCACTTGTTGCCGGACGCGCTCGAAGTCGTCGATCGTCCACGGCACTTCCGCGGCCGACGCGATCGCCAGGAAGTGCAGCACGGCGTTGGTCGAGCCGCCGGTGGCCATGACCAGCGCGATCGCGTTCTCGATCGACTTGCGCG
>JBDTNR010000061.1:0-11616 GCA_039933655.1 Betaproteobacteria bacterium
TGAACAGTGCAACCAGGTCGATGGCAGCAGTCGTGAGCATGCGGACGCGGGCGTCCTCGGCGTCGCGCGGTACGCGCTCCGGTTCAGCTGCTTGATCGTGTCGTGGCAAAAACACTCCCGGAGCGACCCCATGATTCAGGAGGAGATTCACGGCTTCATTCGCCCTCGATAACCATCGAGGAGGAGCGGCAGGAGCTTGCGCCCACGCCTCACCATTCCTGCCTCGTCGCCGGCGAGTGATGCGTCGATGACGAGTCCCTGCACCGCCCCGATGAACAATACCGGCGCCAGCGTCGCATCGAGATCGCGCGGCAGATCGCCCGCGGTCTTCGCCTGCGCGAAGAGCAGCGTGAGTCGCTGGCGATAGGAGGTGATCATCGCGTACACTTCGGCGCGCACCGGCGAGTCTCCCGGATACTGCATCTCGTGGAACATGACGCGCGCCACGCCCGGGTTCGCGGCAACGAAGGTCACGTGCGCAAGAAAGGCGCGCTCGATCCTGGCCAGCGGCGAATCCGCCTTTTCCACCGCCGCCGAGACCGCCGCACCTAGCGCTTCGCGCACCCAGGCGAAGACCGCGAGCCAGATCGCCTGCTTGTCGGGAAAGTGCCTGAAGACGGCGCCCTGCGTGAGGCCCATCCGGTCGGCGATGGCTTGTGTCGTGATCGCGTCGGGCCCGCGCTCGCGGGCAAGCGAAAGAACGGTCACGACGATCTCCTGCCGGCGTTCGTTCGTCGTCAGCCGGCGCGATTGACCTCGTGAAGTGTTCGACGCGATGTACGAATCGGTCATGGGAATCCGAGGAATTTAGAATCTCGTTACGCGAGCTCGGTACGCGACCCATGCGATGGCGATCCACACCAACGTCCGCAAGGTCATGGCGATAACGGTTCGCAATTCGTAGGCGCCGCCGGCAAGAGCATGTGCACCGAACGCCGCGAACGTCGTTGCCGTCGCTCCGGCGATCAGGAACGAAAGCCACACTGCCCAGCGTTGCCGCGCCCACAGCCCGGCGCCGGCGATGGCGTAGGCAAAGCCGGCAAGGAAGTTGAACCAGACCACAAACGGAACATAGCTGCCCGCGGCGGTACGTGCCGCATCATTGCCGAACAGGACGTTACCGCCTTCGTTGATCGTCAGCAGGCCGAACGCAATCGCCACCACGACGCTTGCCCAGAGCCAAGGTCCGCGTGGTCGTTTGATTGCAGTCATCATTCTGTTGAACATGGAGATCTCCTCAATCGCCGGCCAGGTCCCGCAACAATCGCTGGTACTCTCCTGATTCCGCGAGCAATACGGTGGCCACTCGCCATAGTCGATCCACGGACTTCGCGGGCAGGTTGAACGAGGTCGGGATGTTTATGAAATCACTGCGCTCGGCGCCGTCTTGAAGTGCGCCAAAGCTCACCTCGACCAGGTAGAACTCGAATCCATCTGCAGCCCTCGCCGGCCGACGCTACCGCATTTGCCTCGCCCATTCGTCGAAGTTCGCTTTGAACAGTGCGGTGGTCTCGAACGAGTAGCGATTGATGGGAATATCCCTGATCGCCATGAGAACCTGGGAAATCGTCGGCACGGCTTCGCTGCGGTCCCACGCTAGGTCCGGAGCGGTATCGGCGCTGACTGTGATGGGGATAGCTTTGCGTGGATCCTTCGCGCCAGGCGAATCCGTGAGGCCCACCGCACCTTCGCTGGACAGCGCTCGACGCCGCCACGGCTCGTGCCAGTGGGCGCTGTGACAGATCGGAACCGAGCAGATCGAACTGGTTTTGCGTGAATTCGAAGCGCATGTTTCGCTCTCCTTCGCCAAAGGTTGCGAGAAAGTGAGTAATTAGATACTATCTTACGGACATGGTGACCGTTGGGCAAGGTCGCCGACCCGAAGGAGCGCGAGACCATGCATTTCCCTGAGTTTTTCGACGCCGCGCCGCGGCTGGTCGTCCGCGATCCGCTGGCACGATTCCTGGGCGCGGCCGACGACGGCGTCATCGAATACGCCTACACAGACGTGGTGAAGCTCGCCGGGCATTCCTGCCCGACCGTCGCGTCCGCCTACCTGATGACCCGCGCCGCATTGCAGGCGCTCTATCCGGACGCGCTGCCCGAACGCGGGAGTATTCGCGTCGAATTGCGCGACGATCGGCAGGAAGGCGTAACCGGCGTCATCGCCAACGTCGTGAGCCTGCTCACCGGCGCGACCCAGGACACCGGCTTCAAGGGCATCGGCGGACGCTTCGATCGGCGCAACCTGTTGTACTTCGGGGTCGACCTCCCCGGGGAGCTGCGATTCACACGCACCGATACCGGTGCCGCCGTCACGGTATCCGCCCGGCTCGACCGCGTTGCGGCCGATGCGAGGATGTTCCCGCTCCTGAAACACTGCATCTCCGGCGCCGCCACCGCCGACGAGGCTGCGCACTTCCAAGCGCTATGGCAGGGTCGGGTCGAAGCACTGCTCGTCGCACACGCCGACGATCCGGAAGTCATTGTCGTTCAACGTCCATCCAATCCGGAGTCATTGACGTCTGGGTCGAGTACGGCGGCAAACACGCGCGGCGCGTCATAGACGGCGCACTGCTCGTGGATCGCAATGCGCGGCGTGCGAGATATCGGGAGACAATCCTTACCCCGCCGTTCACGCCAGCATCCTGAGACGAGGACCTGGGCGCCGCGATTGCCGCAACCACCGCCATCTGTCGAACCTGAACGTCGTTCCGCGGCTTTGGCCGCCGGGCGCGTTCGAGTGCGTCGTGCCATCGTCGTGTTGACGGTGCTGTCGATCGTCTGGGGCTACAACTGGGTGATCATGAAGCAGGCCACGCACTACGCGGGGCCGTTTGCGTTCGCCGCGTTGCGCGTCGTGTTTGGCGCGCTCTTCCTGTTTGCGGTGATGCTCTGGCGCAGGCAATCGCTGCGGCTGGTGGCGCCGGGGCCGACCCTCTTGCTTGGTCTGCTGCAAACTGCCGCCTTCCACGGCTTGAGCCAATGGGCGCTGGTCAGCGGAGGAGCGGGCAAGACGGCCGTGTTGGCGTACACGATGCCGTTTTGGCTCTTGCTGCTGGCGTGGCCGTTCCTGCACGAGCGCATTCGTGGATGGCAGTGGCTCGCAGTCAGCCTCGCCGCAGCCGGCCTGCTTTTCGTTCTGGAGCCGTGGACGCTGCATGCGACCCCGACAAGCGAACTGCTCGCGGTTGGCTCCGGACTGGCGTGGGCGGCCAGCGCCGTCGTTGCCAAAAAATTGCGCAGCGCCGTGCAGGTGGACCTGCTATCGCTGACCGCGTGGCAGATGCTGCTGGGCGCGATCGTTCTTGCCGCTGCCGCGTGGATGGTACCGGAGAGGCCGGTGGTCATCGGCGCGCCGCTGATCCTTGCGGTCGCTTATGCCGCCATCGTCGGCACGGGACTCGCCTGGCTCATGTGGTTGTACGTGCTGGACGCGCTTCCGGCGGGTGTGGCCGGCATGGGCTCGCTCGCCGTGCCCGCGATCGGTGTGTTCCTGTCCTGGATGCTGCTCGGAGAAGCGCCACAGATCTCCGAGTTGCTTGGCATGCTGTTGATTGGTGCAGCGCTTGCATTTCTCGCTGTCACCGGGCTGAGGCGGAACGCAAGTTGACACTCTCCTTCGAGCTCGACCTGGTCGATCTTTTCAGCGTGACCGGCATATGCGAGACCGAAGTCGTGTTGGTCGATCCAGAGGAGTGGAATGGTGTCCAAACCACAACGTCGTTCGTGAGAATCGGTCCTTCGATTTCGCCCTTCCCGTAGCACATGCCGCGACCTCGGTGATCACCTTGATCGACCGATCTCGCCCCGTGGGTATTCCTAGTCCGTCCTCGGGGAGGCGCTCACCGTACCTTGTTCCATGATTGAACGAATCGACGGAAATGACTTCTGCGCGGCCTCGGGCACCGGCTCCCAGTGCTTGTCGGGCGCGTAGGCGAAGGAACGTGTCCCCGGCCCGACTCCTGGTGTGCCGACAACGATGCGACCCACCATGCCAGCGGCTTCGTGCGGTTGACAGAAATAATCGTAGGTCCCATCGACGGTGAACGTGTGCTGGAACGTCGAACCCTTGGCCGGATATTCGGCGAGCAGTACCCCGGAATTCCAATGCTTTGCCTGGGCGGGAATGCGCAACTCGTGATTGCCGTTGGCAGGGTGATAGGCGGTCACCGTGTGGTAGCCATTGACCTGGATCCAGCGCACTGTGTCGCCAGGCTGGATATGAAGGCCCACCGGATCGAAATAGACTTGGGAGCCATCCTTCGACATGACGACGCGTACGTCGAAGGTGTGAGCGACCACCGCACCCGCGGCGGTCACTGACACCAGCAATACGCACAATTTATTTAAGATCGGCATCCTGGCGCTGCTTGGTAATCAGCCACTGGACGACGTGATAGTGGGGCTCCTCCACGCCAGGATGTCCCGGGTTGTAGGTGAAATCGGTGTGGTTGATCTTCAGATCGCCTAGATTGGCACCCTTGTCCGCAAAGTTCTTGTGCCCGTTGAGATCCTTCAGGGGCACCATGTAGACGACGTTGACCAGCTGTCCCTTCTTGTCATAGCCGAGAAACGGCCCAAGCGGCAGGGTGACCGGATCGACGTACAGCACGCCCAGACCCGGCAGATACTCCGGCAACTGGACGAGCGTGCTGACCTTCTTGAAATTGGCGGGTGGCTTGGAGTGGATGTCCGCCGCCACGGCAACTCCGGTGGCGGTCGCCAGGCACAGAGCCAAGGCCGCAGCTGCAACACTCAGGTAAGCGCGATTCATGACTTTTTCCTTTCATCGTAGACAGATGTACTCAGGCGCAGCGCGCCATTGCCGAACGGTAGCCGGTATCGACGCGTACGCCTATCGGGAGAGCTCGATGAGTTTCGTAGGGAAACGTTGACTGCTGCGATCGAAAGGAAGTGTCACGATCTCCTGACAGCAATTGCGAAAGGACAATCGCATACTTGCCGGCAAGTGCACGCAAACCGCGATTCGCAGCGAGTGGGAGCGCGGATGGTGCCGAATCCGGAACTGTGACGCCCAGGAGAGCACAGCGATGCCAGCGGAGAAGCCAGCATCATTCGAGACGATTCCGGTAGGGACGTCGGTGACATGGCACTACCGCAGCGCGATCGGCCACGGCACCGTCAAGGGCGTTCACAGGATGGGCACCAAGGCAGCCAACACCATGTACTCGATCGAGCAGCATGACCATCATCCTGGCGAGCCGGCGATTCTGGTGCACTCCGGTGCTGCCTTGACTCGCGTGGCCAAGTAGCGCCCGAGATTGCGGTGCATATGCTCCGGCGTCGTTGACAATTCCCGGCGACGCCTGTCCGGTGGCTTCCAAGAACGGCTGGATCACCTGTAAGCAGGAAAAATAGCGCCGTCCCGAGTTTGATCTGGACCCGATATTGGCCGCCGACGACGCTCAGTCCGGTTGCGCAACGCCAGTCAACGTTACGACAACGCGGGTGCCGCGTCCGGGCGCGGAGTCGACGACTAACCGTGCTCCCACCTCGGCTGCGCGCTCGCGCATTATCATCAACCCCCAGCCATGACCGCTGACAGGCTGGTGTGGTGCGGTCGGATCAAATCCGCAGCCGTCATCCGCGACGGTCAGGCGGACGACGTCGGTCGTGTATTCCAGCGTCACCGTGACCCTTTGGGCCCGAGCGTATTTGGCCACATTTGCGAGCGCTTCCTGGACGATGCGGAAGAGAGCCTCTTCCACCGCCGGCGGCAGTCGCGGATCGGGCCCATGTCCGACTACCGTTGTCGCTACGCCATTGCGCTTGGTGAACTGTTCAGCGTACCAGCGCAGCACCGGCGGCAGTCCGTAGTCGTCCAATACCGCGGGCCTCAACTGGGTCATCACGTCCCGGATGCACTCGATGGTCTCCTCCACCAGGTTGAGCGAATCCTCCAACCGCGCCATGGTCCGCGGCGTAGTGGAAAGCGCAAGTTCAGCTTTCACGATATTCAGGTTGATGCTGAGCGCAGTCAGCTTCTGGCCGACGAGATCGTGCAGTCCATTGGCGAGTCCCCGCCGCTCGGATTCCAGTACCTCAACCAGTCTTCGCGAGACCCTGGCTGCCACCAGCTTTTCGTTCTGGTCGCTGATCAGTCGCGCCTGAGCGTCACTCGTGTCGGCCGAAGCGATCCAGATGTGAAGGAGCATTGCTATGAGCAGCAACGAGGCGACGTCGAGCATCCGGTTGACAAAGAACGGCTCGTGCAGCGCAAACGCGCCTGGTGGAATCTGCAGCGCGTAAACGACGAACGTCGTGATGGTGATCGATGCTGCAAGCGACCATAGCAGCCCTCGGCTGCGCGTGGCGCCGGCAAGTACCAAAGGAATACCAAAGATCGCGACCACGTCGAGCTGAATCCACGTGATGAAGTCGACGATGATCAGGCCGACCGTAATCACGAGCGCCGCCACTACGAGCACGACGCGATTGTCGAATGACAGCCACCGAGCAGCTTCAGATTTGACCGTCGAAGCCTCGTCCGCCGGGAGAACTCTACTCATCGCACATTCTCCTCGACGTGAGGACGACGGTGTCCAGCGCCAGAGGAACGGGATTCCATGTTCATTCGGACCTCGCCACTTTCGCCGTGTTTTCGATATGCCGGTGCTTTGGCAGCTCCTGCAGGGCGTCGTCGATTCAGCCAGAATCGAGGGCACAATCCGAACCTTAGCACTCCGGGCTCAACAGAGACTTGCAACGCGCCGGTACAGGACTGCCGCCGGCGCGCCCCCGGTTCTTCGAATGTCAAGAATTCACTACAACAGACGTCGGAGGTTCCTGATACCGACAGGATCAATGCGACATCAGACCAAGCCGGCCGCGTTGGTCGTTGGCTCGGTCGCGTGCCGCGCGTCGCATGGACACCGGAACGATCCCGCTCCCCGTGCGCTCCAAGCATCTCCGGACGAGGTGCGAGCATGAACAAAGCCCATCTGTTGCGCGATCTCGGCCAAAGCCTGTGGCCGGACAATATCACCCGCGAAATCCTCGTCGACGGTACGCCGCGCCACTATATCGATGAATACGCGATTCCCGGGTTGACCTCGAACCCGACCATCTTCGAGCACACGAGCGGCAATACCGGCGCCTTCGACAAGAGCATCCGCGACAAGACGGCACGCGGAGAATCCGGCGAAGCGCTTTTCGTGGAGCTTGCGCTGGAACACTTGAGCAGGCTCGCATCGACGTCGGCGCATGGGCATTCATGTTGCAGCGCGAAGGCGCGCAGGCGTTCGTGAAGTCCTGGCAGTCCCTGCTGCAGCATTTCGCCGAAAAGAGTGGCACGCTCGCCGTCATCGGCCTCACCAAGGAGTGAAAGGACATGACCAAGCTCTACGATCTCGCCGTGATCATCGGCAACCTTCGTGAAGTCTCGTACAATCGCAATATCGCGCAGATTCCGATCGAGTCGGCGCCGGCGCAGCTGCGATTGGAAGTCGTCGAGATCGCGCAATCGCCGCCGTACAGCCGGGACTACGACGAAGCGACGCCACCGGCTGAGTACTCTTCGTTTCGCCAGCGCATCGTGCGCGCCGATGCGGCGCTGTTCGTCACTTCCGAGCACAACCGCTCGCTGCCGGCGGCGCTGAAGAACGCGCTGCTCGCCGGCGACGGCGACGTGTCGGCCGCGACGGTGAGCGAGGCCATCAAGCGATACGACGTCGATCCGGGGAAACCGAACCCCGTCACGGTGTGATCCCGATGGCAATCGTCGAGCCGGGCGACCGCGACTTGTGCGAGGCATTGGTGCAATGTGCGGCGGACGCGATCATATTCGCCGACCGCGAGGGACTGATACGGCTGTGGAGTGCCGGTTCCGAAGCCATATTCGGTTACGCCGCGGACGAGGTCATCGGCAAGAGTCTCGACATCATCATACCGGAGCGATTGCGGCGCGCGCATTGGGACGGCTACGACCGCGCGCTCGCAGCGGGGCATACGCTGCACGGGCGCCGGGCGCTGCCGACCCGCTCGATGCGCAAGAACGGCGACACGCTCTATGTCGAGCTATCTTTCAGCGTGGTAAAGGATGCGCAGGGCACGGTCATCGGTGCCATGGCCATCGGGCGCGACATCACCACGCGTTACCTGAACGAGAAGGACCAACGGGCGCGCCTGGAGGCACTCGAAGCGAAGCGCAACGCGTCATGACGGTCCCAGTGGGCAAGTGGCCGAATAGCAGCCGGGGCATGGCCGTAACCGTGTACGCGTCCGACGTGCACCCGAAAATCATTGGTCAAGCCAATAGCGATTGGCCGCTGCGACGGTCTGAAAATTCATGGCGACGACCTGTGAGGCTGCCGTCAGGCTATCCGCATTTTCTGCGTAGACCGGTCTTAGCTTGTCTCGCACTTCAGCGGAGGGCTGGGTGTACTTGACACCCATCCGCGAGAGCTTGATAGCAAGTTCAAATCCTTCCTGCGGATTCGCGGTCTTCAGCGTTTTAAGCCATGCGTCAGCCATGAAGCAGCTCCTGATGTTGAGAATGCATTGGGACGATGACGCGACAGCGACAACCGTCAGCCATGCCAAGTGGCGCCCGGCACGCGGGACTCACGTTCGTATGGTGGCGGGCGTGGGTTGATATCCGCCGACTGACGCTGCAATTGAAATCGCGAGGCGGTTCCAGCCAATGACCGCGACTATCGGATTGTTCAAATCCACCAGTTCCTTGTCGCGGAAAGGAGTTGTTATGAAGTTTCCTCCGCTATTGAATCATGCTTCCCACAATGGATCGCGTTGATGCGTCCGGCTATCGGGAATGCTTGACGAGTTCCGTGGGGAGTTCTTGACGCCGGAAAGCGGGCTACGAACGATCAACGATGACCGCCGATGAGACGATCAGCTAGTCGAGCTGCGTCCCCCCCGTGCTGGATGGCAAACTTGGCCAGGCTGGGCAGGTCGCCGATTTCCAGTTTTTGCATCATCCGACTGCGATAGGTATCCACTGTCTTCGGCGACAGAAAAAGCATCGCGGCCACCCCTGCGCTCGATTTGCCCTCCGCCACCAGTTGCAGGATTTGCCGTTCACGCCCGCTCGGGCTGTCCAGAGGACTCCTTTGGTGTCGCGCGGCGATGTAGTCGTCGATCACGCCAGCCGCGATCTTGTGGCTGAGGTAGCGCCGGCCCGCATGCACCGCGCGAACGGCATCGACGACCTCGCTTCCGGCAGAATCCTTCAGCAAATAGCCTCGCGCTCCCGCCTGCAGTGCGCGAAAAATATGCTCGGCGGGGGTTTCACAACGACGTGGTCGACACCGAATTCTTCGCCGGCAGCGACGTGCGCAGCAATTTCCTGTGCAACCTGGGCTATGGTGATCCGGACAAGCTGCCCGGGCGATTGCCACGCTTCGACTTCGACGAAATCTGCGCCTGGGCGTGAGTCCGGCCAAACCGGAGAACGTCCGACATGATCCCCAATCCGCTGCAAATCGCGCTGCGCACGCAGCAGCAGGTGCTGGGTAGCTGGCTGTCGCTGGACAGTCCGGTTGCCGCCGAGGCGTTGTCGCTGCTGCCTTACGATTTTCTGGTCGTCGACATGGAGCACGCGCCGACCGGCATCGGCGGCGCGCTGGCGCAGCTGCAGGCGATCGGCCGCGGCGGCGTGGAGCCGATCGTGCGGGTCCCGTGGAACGACGGCGTGTGGATCAAGAAGACGCTGGATATCGGCGCGCGCAACATCCTGGTGCCGATGGTGCAGAACGCCGACGAGGCGCGTGCGGCGGTGGCGGCGACGCGCTATCCACCGCAGGGCACGCGCGGTGTGGGCACGCTGCACCGCGCCGGCCGCTTCGGACTCGACCCGAACTACCTGCACGAAGCCAATGCCGGCATGACCGTTATCGCGCAGGTCGAGACGGCCGAGGCGCTGGCCTTGCTCGAGGACATTGCCGCGGTCGACGGCGTCGACTGCATTTTTATCGGGCCCTCCGACCTGTCGGCGAGCCTGGGCTTCCTGGGACGCGCCGACGCGCCGGAACCACAGGCGGCGATGGCCGCCGCCGCGGCCACCTGCGCGCGGCTGGGCAAGTCAGCAGGCATGCTCGCGCCGTCGGTCGACGCGGCGAAGCGCTATGTGGCCATGGGCTACAATTTTGTCGCCATCAGCGGAGACATCGCACACATGCTGCGCGCGGCGCGCGAAGTGTTGCGTGCCATGGGCCGCGACGCCTGAATCCGGTGCGGACAAGCGATTTTTTCGTGAACTGAAGGACGACCTTGGCCAACGCACAGCGGGCATTGATCATCGGAGGCGGCACCATGGGCTGCGGCGTGGCGGTCGTGTTCCTCGCCGGCGGCTGGGACGTCGACGTGGTCTCGCCGACCCGGACGACCCGCGACAGCCTCGCCAAGCGCGTCGCACAGGGCCTGGCGCGCATGCGCAAGACGCTCGACCCGAACCGGCTGGCGATCCACGCCGACTACACGGGTGTGCCGTGGGTGGATGTCGCCATCGTGGTGGAGAACGTCAACGAAGACCTGGCGCTCAAGCAGAAGGTGTTCGCCGACCTCGTTCGACTCAGCGCGCCGGGCACGCCGCTGACCGGCAACTCGTCGTCGTCTGCCGACGCAGGAGCGGATGCTGGGCCTGCACTTCTACATGCCGGCGTTCCTGGTGCCGCTGGTGGAGGTCGTGCGCGCCGAAGCCACCGACGTCGCGCTGGCCGAGCGGGTCGGCGAGTGGATGTGGGCGCTGGGCAAGCGGCCGGTGCAGGTCAAGCGCGACATCGAGGGGTTTCTTGCCAACCGCATCCAGCACGCGCTGATCCGCGAAGCGGTCAACATGCTCGAACTGGGCATTGCCTCGCCGGAGGACATCGACGCGGCGATTCGCTACAGCTTTGGCTTCCGGCTGGCCGCGGCCGGACCGTTGATGCAGCGCGAGCACGCCGGCTGGGACATGTCGCACGCCGTCGCGACCAGCCTGTACCCGCATTTGTCCAGCATGAGTGCGCCGCCGCCGGTGATCGACGCGCTGGTCGAGCGCGGGCATTTCGGCATGAAAAGCGGCCACGGGCTGTATCCGTGGGACGCCGAGTCCATCGCCCGGGAAAAGGAGCGCTACGAATTGGCGCTGCAGGCGGTGCTGGCGGTATTCGAACGCGAGGGTCTGCATTAGCCCGGACCGGCACCCGGGTGGCGCCGGCTCGCTCACCTGGTCGCGTCCGGGCGGTGTCGCCGGATGATCCAGCGGCAGTCCAAGCGGGTAGTGGCTTGCAAGCGTGTGCGTCTGGCGTGGGTTGTCCTTGACCTGGTTCAGGCGTAGCCGCGCGCGTGCACGCAGCAGTCGAGTGCGGGTCACTCCGAAGGGCTGTGTTGGGAAGTGACGCCCGTGCGGACTTGTTCAGGGCATCTCCAGATCAGAACAACTCACCACACGATTGCGCCCGGCTTCCTTCGCCGCGTATAGCGCCTTGTCCGCCGCGGCGATCAGGTTATCGCCCGTCCGGGCATGCCTGGGAAAGCAGGCGACCCCAAACGACCCGGTGACGGCGATGACAGACCCTTCGAACGGCACGGGCGTGGAGGCCAGCGCCACGCGCAGCGTCTCGGCGCGCGCGCGGGCGGATTGCTCGGTCATGT
>JBDTNR010000062.1:0-11585 GCA_039933655.1 Betaproteobacteria bacterium
GCCCCCGGGCAGCACGAATTCCTTCAGCGGCGGGAGGTCGGCGTTGAAGCGTTCGACGTCGGCTTCGAGCCGCGCGATATGCGTATCGGTGACGGACTGGTAGCCGGGGATCGACAGTTCGCCGCCGAGGTCGAACAGGTCGTGCTGGACCGCCGTCAGGCACTGCGCGAACGCGTCGGGCAACCCTTCGGCCAGCAGGACGCCAATCGTGGAATTGAGCTCGTCGACGTTGCCGATGGCGGCGATCCGCGGCGAATCCTTCGCCACCCGCGTGCCGTCACCCAAGCCGGTCGTACCGGCGTCGCCGGTGCGCGTGACGATCCTGGACAATCGGTGACCCATCGTGAACCCGCAAGCTTTCCGTGGTGAATGAACCGGTCGAGCGTAACCAAATCGGGGAACAGCGGCAAGCCGCCAGCCCGATTTGCTACGATGGGTGCACGCGAACGACAAGCGCTGCCTGGAGGAGTTGCCATGAACGTGTATGCGCAGGATCTCGATCGCAACGACGCCAATTTCGCGCCGTTGACGCCGGTTTCGTTCCTCGCGCGCACCGCGTTCATCTGGCCGCGGCGCACGGCGGTCATCCACGGCCAAAGGCGCTACACGTGGCGCGAGACCTACGACCGCGCGCGCCGGCTGGCGTCCGCGCTGACACGCGCTGGCGTCGGCGTCGGCGACACGGTGGCGGTGATGCTCGCCAATACGCCGGAGATGATCGAGGCGAATTTCGGTGTGCCGATGACGGGCGGCGTACTCAACACGCTGAACACCCGGCTGGACGCCGCCGCGCTCGCGTTCATGCTCGATCACGGCGAGGCGAAGATCCTGCTGACCGACACCGAGTTCGCGCCGGTGATGAAGGACGCGCTGGCGATCGCCAGGCGACGGCCGTTCGTCGTCGACATCGCCGACATGGAAGGTCCCGGCGGCGAGCTGCTGGGCGACATCGACTACGAGGCCTTCCTGGCCGGCGGCGATCCGGAGTTCGCGTGGCGGCCGCCGGACGACGAATGGCAGGCGATCTCGCTCAACTACACGTCGGGCACCACGGGCAACCCGAAGGGTGTGGTTTACCACCATCGCGGTGCCTACCTCAATGCGCTGTCCAACATCATCGACTGGGGGATGCCGCGCCACTCCATCTACCTGTGGACGCTGCCGATGTTCCACTGCAACGGCTGGTGTTTCGCGTGGACGATGGCGGCCAACGCCGGCACCAACGTCTGCCTGCGCCGCGTCGAGGCGAAGGCTATCTTCGACGCGATCCGCGACCATGGCGTCACCCATTACTGCGGCGCGCCGATCGTCCATTCGATGCTCGTCAAGGCGCCCGACGCGATGCGGCACGGCATCGCGCACAAGGTGTCGGCGCTGGTCGCGGCCGCCGCGCCGCCGGCCGCGATGATCGAAGGCATGGAGCGCATGGGCTTCGACATCACGCACGTCTACGGGCTCACGGAGACGTACGGGCCGGCGGCCGTCTGTGCAAAGCACGACGACTGGGCCGCGATGGACATCGGCACGCGCACCGAGCGCAACGGCCGGCAGGGCGTCCGCTACACGGCGGAGGAGGGGATGACGGTGATGGATCCGCAGACGATGCGCGAGGTGCCGTGGGACGGCGAGACGATGGGCGAGATCATGTTCCGCGGCAACATCACGATGAAGGGCTATTTGAAGAACCCGGCGGCCACGCGCGAGGCCTTCGCCGGAGGCTGGTTCCATACGGGCGACCTCGCGGTGATGCAGCCGGACGGCTACGTGAAGATCAAGGACCGCAGCAAGGACGTCATCATTTCCGGCGGCGAGAACGTGAGTTCGCTCGAAGTGGAGGACGCGCTGTACCGGCATCCGGCGGTCGTGGCGGTGGCGGTGGTGGCGCAGCCGGATCCCAAGTGGGGCGAGACGCCGTGCGCGTTCGTCGAGTTGAAGCCCGGTGCGCAGGCGACCGAAGCGGAGCTGATCGAGCATTGCCGCGGGCTGCTCGCGCGCTTCAAGGCGCCGAAAAAAATCATCTTCGGCGAAATTCCCAGGACGTCGACGGGCAAGATCCAGAAATTCCTGTTGCGCGAACGGGCGAAGTCGACGGCGGCGATCGAATAGGCCGGAGACCGCCTCGGCGGGCGCCATGCGTGCGGGACCGTGGCCGGGCGATGCCGCGGCGATCCGCTAGAATTGACCTGTCGGGTTCCGCGCCATCCGGCGCCTGCACTGCCTGCCATCAAGCCTCCCCGACGATCCCATGCCCGTCCATCTCACCTGCTGCTCGCACAGTCCGCTGATGCAGACCGGCATCGAGGAAACACAAGGCGATGCGCAGGCGCGCTTCCGGGCGGCGATGGACGACGTCGCGCGCGAACTGGACGCGTTCGCGCCGGACCTCGTGCTTTCGTTCGGCCCCGATCACTTCAACGGGTTTTTCTACGACCTGATGCCGCCGTTCTGCATCGGCGTCGTCGCCGAGGGGCTGCGCGACTGGGGGATGCAGGGCGGGCCGCTGCGCGTGCCGAAGGCGCTGGCGCTCGACTGCGTCCGCGAACTGCACCGGCGCGACTTCGACATCAGCATTTCGTACGACATGAAGATCGACCACGGCGCGACGGTCTCGCTCATGCAGTTGACGGGTGCGCTCGATCGCTTCGAGGTCCTGCCGGTGTTCATCAACTGTGCCGCCGATCCGCGTCCATCGCTGCGCCGCGTGCGCGCGCTGGGCACGGCCATCGGCGAGTTTCTTGCCACCCGCGATCTGCGCGTGGCCGTCATCGGGTCGGGGGGGCTATCGCATGATCCCCCGACGCCGCGCCTGGACCGCGCGCCGCCCGAAGTCGCTGCGCGCCTGATCAAGCGCGCGGTCCCCGGCCCGGACGACCTCGCGGCGCGCGAGGCGCGCGTGCTGCGCGCCGCGCGCGACATGCTCGTCGGGAAGGGCCCGTGCATGCCGCCCGATCCGCAATGGGATGCCGCGTTCATGCGCAAGATCGAAGCCTTCGACGCCGCCGCGCTCGATCGCATCGACGATGCCGAGCTCGACCGCCAGGCCGGCTTCGGCGGGCACGAGGTGCGCACGTGGGTGGCGGCGAGTGCCGCCGCGCAGGCGCTGGCCGGACCGGCGGCACGCTTGACGCCGCGCGAGCGCTTCTGCCAGGTGATTCCCGAATGGCTGACCGGGATGGGCGTCCTGACGGCCACGGCCTAAGAACCGAAATCGAATCCATACGCGACGACAACATGCGCAACACGCCCCACCAGACCGGTTTCGCGCAGGCGGGCGACCTGCGGATTTTCTATCGCCATTTCGCGTCGCGCACGGCGAGGACCGATGCGGGCATCGCCGGCGATCCGCTGCTGATCCTGCATGGGTTGTCGTATTTTTCGTATGACTGGATCCCGGTGGCATCGGCGCTGGCCGAAGACCGCGACGTGGTCGCGATCGACTTGCGCGGCTTCGGCGAGTCCGACCGCAGCCCCGTGCGCGAATACGGCATGCGCAGCTTTGCCGCCGACGGGGTCGCCGTGCTCGATCACTTCGGATGGCCGCGCGCGGTGCTGGCCGGGCATTCGATGGGCGGGCGCATCGCGCTTTGCACGGCGGCGTGGTATCCCGATCGCGTCAGTGCGCTGGTCTGCCTCGACTTCGCGCCCGACGTGGCGGCCGCGGGACGGCGCAACGTGGCGCTGCGCATCGGCAACCAGCCCGATGCGTTCGCGTCGGTCGATCACGCGCTGCAGTATCACGGCTACGATCCGGCGATGTCCGCCGACGCGCCGTTGCGCCGGCGATTCGAAGCGTTTCTCGAACCCGTCGCCGGTGAGTACCGGTTGAAGCGCGACCTGCATTTCCGCGACACGTTTCGCGAGACGCTCGCGACGGGACAGCCGCAGGCGGCCGGGATCGATCCGTGGTCGCTGCTCGCAGAACTCGCCATGCCGCTGCTGTTCGTCCGCGGCCGGACGTCGGACATGTTCGCCGCCGACACGTTGCCGAAGCTCGTGGCGGCGAATCCGCGCGTGACCACCGCCGAGATCGACGGCGGCCATGACCTCTCCGGCGATAATCCGGAGGGTGTCGTCGCCGTCGTTCGCCGATTCCTCGCGGCGCGGTAGCCGTCGTGGCCGAAGCCTTCAGCCGCGCAGGTGCGCGAGGTCGATGGCGCGCGTCTCCTTCACGCGCTCCATGACGGCATAGCTGTGCGTCTCGCGGATGCCGGGGACTTTCGACAGCACGTCGCCCAGGAAGCGACGGTACGCGGCCATGTCGTGGACGCGCACCTTCAGCAGGTAGTCGAAGCCGCCGGCCACCATGTGGCAATCCTCGACCTGCGGGATGGCGAGCATCGCCTGCC
Source organism: Betaproteobacteria bacterium (assembly GCA_039933655.1). GTDB lineage: Bacteria > Pseudomonadota > Gammaproteobacteria > Burkholderiales > Casimicrobiaceae > VBCG01. Next base: position 4,347 of record JBDTNR010000062.1, read on the forward strand.
GGAACGCGCCAAAGGCGTCCTCGGACGTGCGATCGATCGCGATCTCGATGAATACGAGGAGACCCAGGTCGAGCCGCTCCGCATCGAGGTGCGCCGAATAGCCCCGGATGATGCCCTCGGCTTCGAGCGCACGGACGCGCTCGGCGCACGGCGTGGCGCTCAAGCCCACCGCCTTCGCCAGCGCGACGTTCGGCAGGCGGCCGTCGCGCTGCAGCTCGCCCAGGATCGCGACGTCGATGGCGTCGAGTTTTTTCATGCGGGCTCCCGCTCTTCGAGCGACAGCAAAGACGCATTGCCGCCCGAGGCCGTCGTGTTGATCGTCAGCGTCCGCTCGCACACCAGCCGCGCGCTGGCATAGGCGCCGTCGCGCGCGACGAGCAGCGGCACCAGCGGGCCGTCGCCGGCGGCCAGCGCTTCGCGCAATGCTGCCGCCTCATCCTCGCTGCCGTCGAACAGCACGGCGGCGGGCGGCGGTTGCAGGACATCGGCGGCGATTTCGCACTGGCCGCCGACGGCGGCGCGAACGCGCAAGGCGGCGGGTGTTCCCGGCAGCACCGGCACGTTGCCGAGCGACGCGGCGAGCATCGCCTGCGCGCGCATGGCGGCCTCCGTCGCGGCGATGCACGTGACGCGCCCGCGCGGATGCAGCCGCAGCGTGTTGGTTTCGCCGGTCGGGCCCGGCAGCTCGGTCGCCACCGTCATTTCCTCCACGGCGACCGGACGCTGTTCGACCACGAGGCGCCGCAGGTAGTGCGGCCCGCCGGCCTTGGGTCCGGTACCCGACAGTCCTTCGCCGCCGAAAGGCTGCACGCCGACGACGGCGCCGACGATGTTGCGATTGACGTAGACATTGCCGGCGCGGATGCGGTGGGCGACGAGGTCGACGGTCTCGTCGATGCGCGTGTGAATGCCATGCGTGAGGCCGTAGCCGGTGGCGTTGAGCGCGTCTATCAGCTGCGGCAGGCGGCCTTCGCGGAAGCGCAGCACGTGCAGTACCGGCCCGAACACCTCGCGGGTCAGTTGCCCGGGATTGTCGATCGCGATGACCGTCGGCGCGACGAACGTCCCCTGCGCGCATGCGGACGGCAGGTCGACGGCGAACACGTCGGCACCTGCGGTTCGCCACCCTTCGACATACGCGGCGATGGCCGCGCGCGCGTCGTCGTCGATGACGGGACCGACGTCGGTGGCAATGCCACGTGGGTCGCCGACGCATAACTGCGCCATCGCGCCGCGCAGCATCGACAGCACACGGTCGGCGACGTCGTCCTGGACGCACAGCACGCGCAGCGCCGAGCAGCGCTGGCCCGCGCTGTCGAACGCCGAGGCGACGGCATCGGCGACCACCTGCTCCGGCAGCGCCGAGCTGTCGGCGATCATCGCGTTCTGGCCGCCGGTTTCGGCGATGAATATCGGATCGTCGCGCCGCCGCGCCAGCGCGCGGTTGATGTGGCGCGCGACGTCGGTCGAGCCCGTGAACAGCACGCCGGCGATGCGTGGGTGGGCGACGAGCGCGGCGCCGACGGTCTCGCCGCGGCCCGGCAGCAGTTGCAGCGCGGCGACCGGCACGCCCGCCCGGTGCAGCAGGCGGACGGCTTCGGCGGCGATCAGCGGCGTCTGTTCCGCGGGCTTGGCCAGCACCGGATTGCCGGCAGCGAGCGCCGCGCCGACCTGGCCGACGAAGATCGCCAGCGGGAAGTTCCATGGCGCGATGCATACCAGCGGACCGCAGGCCGTGGCGCATTCGAGTTCGCGTCGCGCCTGCGCCGCGTAGTAGCGGCAGAAGTCCGCGGCCTCGCGCACTTCGGAAAGCGCGTTGGGAAACGTCTTCCCCGCCTCGCGCACGGCGAGCAGCATCAGCGTGTCACGATCGTCCTCGATGAGGTCGGCCGCGCGTTCCAGGATCGCCGCGCGCTCCGCCGCCGGGAGCCGCGACCATGCCGCGCCGGCGGATGCGGCCATCTTGACCGCATGGGCCGCATCGGCGGCGTCGGCTTCCTCCACCGTACCGACGACATCGCGCCGGTCGGCGGGGTTGCGGATGTGCAGGCGGTCGCGCGGCGGCCGCGTCGGCGCCAAGGCGAGCAGTGGTGCTGCGGCATGCGCCTTCGGTGCCGCGTGCGTCAGTACGGAGAGCGCGTGCAATACTGCCTCATCCGAGAAGTCGAGTCCGCGCGAATTCCGGCGATCCGGATACAGCGCCGCCGGGCGCGGAATGCGTGGATGCGGCGTGCCGCCGGTGTCCAGAGCGCGCGCCACCGGATCGGCGACGAGTTCCGCAATGTCGACGGCGGGGTCGACGATGCGGTTGACGAACGACGTGTTGGCGCCGTTCTCGAGCAGCCGGCGCACGAGGTACGCAAGCAGCGTTTCATGCGAACCGACCGGCGCGTAGATCCGGCAGTATGGACCCCCACGCTCGCGGCTCGCGTCGCGGCGCTGCCCGCCGGCGCGCAATTCGCGGCTCGGGAAGACCCGGGGCCGCTCAGATGACTCCCACGCTTGCAACTCGTGCTCCGAAGCTGCCCCCGGCGGGGGCGCGACGCGTCCTTGGGGCGGCTCAATGGACTTGGGCGACTGCAGGTGCGGCGCGCCGACCACCTGGTCGTACACCGATTCGCCCATGCCGTGCAGGCACTGGAATTCGTAGTCGCCGGGTCCGGCCAGCGTGTGGACCGCGGCGATCGTGAACGCATTGTGGCTCGCGAACTGTGGATAGATCGCGTCGGGTGCGGCGAGCAGCGCGCGGGCGCAGGCGATGTACGACACGTCGGTGTGCGCCTTGCGCGTGAACACCGGATAGTCCGCGAGCCCGTCGACCTGCGTCCTCTTGATCTCGGTGTCCCAGTACGCGCCCTTGACCAGTCGCACCATCAGCCGCCGCTCGCCGCTGCGCGCCAGCGCGACCAGCCAGTCGATGACGGCACGCGCGCGCTTCTGGTAGGCCTGCACGACAAAGCCCAGACCCTCCCAGCCGGCGAGTGCGGGATCGGATGCCAATTCGGCGAACAGGTCGAGCGACAGGTCGAGGCGATCGGCTTCCTCGGCGTCGATGTTGAGGCCGATGTCGTAGCGCTGCGCGAGCTGGGCGAGCCGCGTCACGCGGGGCCCTAGTTCGGCCAGTACGCGCTCGCGCTGCGCGCGGACATAGCGCGGATGCAGCGCCGACAGCTTGATCGAGATGCCGGGTCCGGCGTAGGGGCCCGCGCCGCGCGACGCCGCGCCGATCGCGTGGATCGCCTCTTCGTACGCGGCGAGATAGCGCAGCGCATCGTCGTCCGTCAGCGCCGCCTCGCCCAGCATGTCGAACGAAAACAGGTAGCCGCGCGCCTCGCGTTCGCGCGCGTTGGCGAGCGCCTCGCCGATCGTGCGGCCCAGCACGAATTGCTGGCCGAGCAGGCGCATCGCGAGGTCGACGCCCTTGCGGATCAGCGGCTCGCCGCCTTTGCGCAGCAGCGATCCCAGCGCCTGGTCGAGTGCGCTGTCGCTGCGCGAATCCACGAGCTTGCCGGTGACGAGCAGCCCCCACGCCGCCGCGTTGACGAACAGCGACGGACTGCGGCCGATGTGCGCGCGCCAATCGCCCTGGCCGATCTTGTCGCGGATCAGCCGATCGCGGGTGGCGGCATCCGGGATGCGCAGCAGCGCCTCGGCGAGGCACATGAGGGCCACCCCTTCACGCGAGTCGAGCGAGAACTCGAGCATCAGCGCGTCGACGCCGCCCGCCCGGTGCCGTGACTCGCGAACGCCGGCGGCGAGCGTGGCGGCAAGTGCCTGCGTCGTCTGCAGTTCGGCCGGCGCGAGCCGCGCCTGTTCGATGAGCGGCGCCAGCGCCGCGGCCTCGTCGCGCCGATATTCAGCATCGATCCGCTCGCGCAGCGACGACAACAGGGCGGCGGTGCGGGTACGGAAGGCAGGGTCGTGAGTGGGATCGATCATCGGGCACCTTGGTGATGGTCGAACATGCTACAAATGCGATAACATGTAGTCAATAATACCAGAATTATGTTAAAAAACAGGTAAAATACCGTCTTGCCTGTCGGGGTGGCGCGACCGTGCCAGCCATTTCCGCTCATCCTAGAATGGCGGTAATCCTTTTGGAGGCCCCATGAACGCACCCGTCGAAGCCGGTCTGCAACCCTACGTGCTGGCGGAGACCGGCGACGGCATCTGCACGCTGACGATGAATCGGGGGGAGCGGTTCAACCCGCTGTCGACGGCGATGATCGCCGCGCTGGACGAGGCGCTCGACGCCGTTGCCGCCGACGCCGGCGTCCGCGTCGTCGTACTGGCCGGGGCCGGCCGGGCGTTCTGCGCCGGTCACGATCTCACCGAAATGCGCGCCCACATCGATCATGCGTGGCAGCACGGACTCTTCGAGGCCTGCACGCGGATGATGCTGAAGCTGACGAGGATCCCGCAGCCCGTCATCGCGCGCGTGCATGGCGCGGCGGCCGCCGCCGGTTGCCAGCTGGTATCGATGTGCGATCTCGCGGTCGCCGCCGACCATGCGAAGTTCGGGCTGTCCGGTATCAATGCCGGCATCTTCTGCACGACACCGGCGGTGGGCGTCGCGCGCAACGTCCCGCGCAAGCGCGCGATGGAGATGCTGCTGACCGGCGAACTCATCGACGCGGCGACCGCCTCCGACTGGGGTCTCGTCAACCGCGTGGTCCCGGGCGCGGAACTCGACGCCGCCGTGCATGCGCTCGCGCAGACGATCGCGCGCAAGAGCCGCGTCGCCGTGGCCCTCGGCAAACGCGCGTTCTATGCGCAGTTGGAACAGGGACTGCCGGGCGCCTACGCGATGGCCGGCGAGACGATGGCATGCAACATGCTCGAGCCCGACGCGGCGGAAGGCATCGACGCCTTCCTCGGCAAACGCGCACCGCGCTGGCAGACGTAGCGCGAGATCCGGTTCAACGCCGTAGCGATTCCCGCCGCGCTTTGAAAAAAAAGCGGAGGTCGGGATACTCGATTTCGTCGAATTCATCGGCAAGCAGCCGCTGGTCGCGATCCGCGTCGAATTCGGCACGGTGATGGAGTGCGCGCTGCGCTCAATTGTCGGTTACCCTCTGCGCAGGACGTGAATCGACTTGGCGTTCCCGCTGCCGGCGCTGTATCTCGGCACTGAATGCCTGACACTGGGAGTGGCTCGGCAAGCTTTCGAAGCCCAATGGCAAGCGGCAAAGGTGGCAGCAGGGGACGCGTGGCAGGCCGGTCTTCCGGGACGGCTCGACGCACGCAGCAGACGACGGTTCAACGGACGAAATATGCGAGGGAAAATCAAAGGTTGCGTTCGCCAAGCGGGCAAACGCATAATCCGCGCGATCAACCAAGGAGTAGTGGCGTCACGAGGTTCGTGCGCCCGCGGCGAATGGCCGAAGAGACGATTCTCGAAACACGCCGCTTGACCAAGGAATTCAAGGGCTTCGTCGCCGTCCGTGAGGTGAGTCTGGCGGTCCGGCGAGGGACGATTCATGCACTGATCGGTCCCAACGGAGCCGGCAAGACAACGTGCTTCAACCTGTTGACGCACTTCCTGACGCCAACCAGCGGCCAGATTTTTTTCAACGGACGCGAGATCACCGGATCGCGGCCCGCGACGATCGCCCGGCTGGGTCTCGTGCGTTCCTTCCAGATTTCGGCGGTGTTCCCGCATCTCACCGTCCTCGATAACGTGCGCATTGCGCTGCAGCGCAAGCGCGGGCATTCGTTCGATTTCTGGCGGTCGTCCGCATCGCTGTCGGGGCTCGATGCGCGTGCGCGCGACCTCGTCGAGGCGGTGGGGCTCACCGAGTTCGTCACCAGGACCGCGGTCGAGCTTCCCTACGGACGCAAGCGGGCGCTGGAGATCGCCACCACGCTGGCGCTCGACCCGGAAATGATGCTGCTCGACGAGCCGACTGCCGGAATGACGCATGAGGACGTGGGGCGCATATCGGCGCTGATCAAGCAGGCCGCCGCCAACCGCACGGTGCTGATGGTCGAGCACAACCTGTCGGTCGTCTCGACGCTGTCGGACCACATCACGGTGCTCGCGCGCGGCGAGATCCTCGCGCAGGGCGATTACGCGACGGTGTCGAAGCATCCTGACGTCGTGCAGGCCTATCTGGGAGCGGGCAATGCCTGAGGCGAAAGTGGCCGGCACGGCCGCGACCGGCCCCGCAGGTGCGCCGCTGCTGTCGGTGCGCGATCTCCACGCCTGGTACGGGGAGTCGCACATTCTCCATGGCGTGGATTTCGACGTCGCCGCCGGCGAGGTGGTGACGCTGCTCGGCCGCAACGGCGCCGGCAAGACGACGACGCTGCGCTCGATCATGGGCATCGTGCCGCGGCGCGAGGGATCGATCGTGTTCGAAGGCGGCGAAACGGCGAAATTGCCGTCGAACCGCATCGCGCGGCTCGGCATCGCCTACTGCCCGGAGGAGCGGGGCATCTTCGCCAGCCTGAACGTCGACGAGAACCTGCTGCTGCCACCGGTGGTGCGGGACGGCGGGCTGTCGATCGACGAGATCTTCGAGCTGTTCCCGAACTTGAAGGAGCGCCGTACGAGTCAGGGGACGAAACTGTCGGGCGGCGAGCAGCAGATGCTCGCGATCGGCCGCATCCTGCGCACCGGCGCGCGATTGCTGTTGCTGGACGAGCCTACCGAAGGCCTGGCGCCCGTGATCGTTCAGCAGATCGGGCGGACAATCGCGCGACTGAAGGCACAAGGCTTCACCATACTCCTGGTGGAGCAGAATTTCCGGTTCGCGGCCACGGTGGCGGACCGCCACTACGTGATCGAGCACGGGCGCGTGGCGGACATGATCCGCAACGCCGACCTCGACGCGAACATGAACAAGCTGCATGACTATCTGGGCGTGTAGCGACAACGCAGTACTTTTTACTTGACGGAGGCTTCATGAACACATTCAAACGCACGACGCTCGGCCTCGCCGTGGCCGCGGCTCTTTCAATATCGGCTGCGCATGCGCAGGTTTCCGACAACGTCATCAAGATCGGCGTGCTCACCGACATGTCGAGTCTCTACACCGACCTCGCGGGCGCGGGTTCGGTGGTCGCCGCCAGGATGGCGGTCGAGGATTCGGGCATCGAGAAGCGCGGCTACAAGGTCGAGTACGTTTCCGCCGACCATCAAAACAAACCCGACATCGGTTCCGCCATTGCGCGCCAGTGGTACGACACCGACAAGGTCGACGTCATCGTCGATGTCCCGAATTCGGGAGTGGCGCT
>JBDTNR010000063.1:0-11576 GCA_039933655.1 Betaproteobacteria bacterium
ATGAAGATGATGAGCAGCACCAGCATCACGTCGATATACGGCACGACGTTGATCTGGTTGATGGCCTTGCGTGGGCGGCGCATGCGGCTAGCCCTGGCGCTGCAGGATGTTCGAGAATTCCTCGATGAACGTCTCGTACCGCGTGGCAAGGCGGTCGACGTCGTGCGTGTAGCGGTTGTAGCCGATGACCGCAGGGATCGCGGCGAAAAGCCCGATCGCGGTCGCGATCAGCGCTTCGGCGATGCCGGGCGCCACACTCGCCAGCGTGGCCTGCGCGACGTTGGACAGGCCGCGAAACGCATTCATGATGCCCCAGACCGTACCGAAGAGGCCGATATACGGCGACACCGACCCGACGGTGGCGAGTCCGGACAGATTGGCCTCGAGCGCGTCGATCTCGCGCTGATACGCGGCGCGCATCGCGCGGCGCGCGGAGTCGAGCGTCACGGCCGACGCGCTGCCTTGCTTCCGGTGCTTGGCGAACTCGCGAAAGCCGGCGGTGAAGATGTGCTCCATGCCGCCGCCGGTGCGTGTATCGGCCGTGCGCTTGTAGAGGTCGGCGAGATCGCCTCCTTTCCAGAATTCGTCCTCGAAACGCGTCGTCTCGCGGTCGGCGCGCCGCAGCTGGAACATCTTGAGGAAAATCTGCCACCACGACCACAGCGACAGGAGTCCCAGCAGCGCGACCACTGCCTGGACGATGACGGAGGCCTGCAGGATCAGGGCGACAAACGACAGATCGGCATGCACATTCAAACGGCATTCTCCATGCGGTTGGCCAGCGGCGCGGGAATGCGCACCGGCCGCCAGCGGGCGGCATCGACGCAGGCCAGCGTCACGCGCGCGGTGGTCAGTACATCGCCGTCACGGCGCACTTCCTGCCGCGCCACCAGCCGGCTGGCGCCGCGGTGCTCGACTTCGACCGTGACGGCGAGCGTATCGTTCAATCGTCCGGGCAGCCGGAAATCGATCTCGCAGCGATGCACTACGAAGAGGACGCCGTACTCGCGCTCGAAGGCGGCCAGCGGAAAACCCAGCGTGGCCAGCCATTCGGTGCGCGCGCGCTCCATGAATTTAAGGTAGTTGGCATAGTAGACGACGCCGGCGGCGTCGGTGTCCTCGTAATAAACGCGGATGGGGAACTGGAAGGGTTGCACGGCCGTCTTCGCGGCGTCATCGGACCGGACGTGCATCATTGCGGCCTCCCTGGACCGGAAGCGCAATGTGTGACTTCAGTGCGTCGGCCGGTGTCAATCGCTCGGCGACGGGCGGACTCATTGGAATGCCAGCGGGTTCCAACGCATCCGTCGTCGGCCGCGGACGCATACTCGCGGACGCGCCCTCGGGGGCCGGGCTTCGCCCGGTGCGCAGGGGCGTCCCTGCGGGGCTTCGCTCGCGATCTCCTTGTACCCGATTGCATGACGCGAAGCCTGCGGGTCGATCGCCGCCCATCCTCGCGGACGGACCCTTCGGGCCTGGGCTTCGCCCCGCTCGGATAAACGTGCTCCGTCTCGCGCGCCTCGCTCATTCTGTGGAAAACAAATCCGCGGGACTGCCGGTGGGCGGCGTGAGCCCGAAGTGGCGGTACGACAGCGCGGTGGCGACGCGGCCGCGCGACGTGCGCTGCAGGAATCCCTGCTGGATGAGGAAGGGCTCCAGCACGTCCTCGATGGTGTCGCGCTCTTCACCGATCGCGGCGGCCAGATTGTCGACGCCGACCGGGCCGCCGGCGAATTTCTGCAACACCGTGTGCAGGAGCTTGCGGTCCATGACGTCGAGGCCGAACGCGTCGACGTCGAGCATCGACAGCGCGGCATCGGCGACCGTGCGCGTGATCTCGCCGTCGAATTTAACTTCGGCGAAGTCGCGGACGCGGCGCAGCAGGCGGTTGGCGATCCGCGGCGTCCCGCGCGAGCGGCGGGCGATCTCGCGCGCACCCTCGGGCTCGATGACGATCTTGAGCAGCGCCGCCGACCGCGTGACGATGCGGGTCAGCTCGTCCGCGTTGTAGAACTCCAGGCGCGCGACGATGCCGAAGCGGTCGCGCAACGGGTTGGTCAGCATGCCGGCGCGGGTCGTCGCGCCGACGAGCGTGAACGGCGGCAGGTCGAGCTTCACGCTGCGCGCCGACGGTCCTTCGCCGATCATGATGTCGATCTGGAAGTCCTCGAGCGCCGGATACAGGATCTCCTCGACGATCGGCGACAGCCGGTGGATCTCGTCGATGAAGAGCACGTCGCGGGGCTCGAGGTTGGTCAGCAGCGCCGCCAGGTCGCCCGGCCGCTCGAGGACAGGCCCCGATGTCTGCCGCAGGTTCACGCCGAGCTCGTAGGCGATGATGTGCGACAGCGTCGTCTTGCCGAGTCCCGGCGGGCCGAACAGCAACACGTGGTCGAGCGCTTCGCCGCGCTTCTTGGTCGCCTCGATGAAGATCGACAGCTGCTCGCGGATCTTCTCCTGGCCGACGTACTCGGCGAGGCCGCGCGGACGCAGCGCGCGCTCGATGACCTCTTCCTGCGCGCCGGCGACCTTGGCGCCCACCACGCGGTGAAGTTCGTCGTTTTCGATGGCCATGACTTCGCGATTCTATGCCTGCGGCCGCGCACGGGCGGACGGCGTGGCAGGTTCTTCCGTCGCGGCGGCACGTCGCCGCCGGATGTAGAGCGTCTTGTCGACTTCGGCCACCATGCCGCCGTCGCCGTCGACGACAGGGATCCGGAACTCGGGCTCGTGGCGGGCGCCGTCGGCCGTCGCCTTCCGCGCCCGGGCGACCGCGGCCTTCGTCAGCCGGAAGTACGCGAAGACGTCGCCGCGCGCGGGCCGCAGATAGCGGATCGAGCCCGCCTTGTCCCACACGACGTACTCGGGACCCAGGTTCTGCAGCATCATCAGCGCGAAGAAGGGATCGGTCATTGCGAACATCGAGCCGCCGAAATGCGTGCCGAAGAAATTGCGGTTCAGCCGGCCGAGCCGCAGCATCACGTCGACTTCGCGGTAGTCCGGCGTCACGCGCGTGCCCGCGCCCAGAAACGGCGGCCACAGGTTGATGCCGTGGCGGAAGACCCGGGCCGGCAATGGGAGTCTGGGCAGGACACCCTGGCGCTGCGACGACATTCGCGATCAGGCCTTCGCCAGCATCTTGAGCGCCTGCCGGATGCCGTCGCCCACGGCGAGGCCATCGGGCAATTTCTTCACCGCTGCCACGGCCTCCTTGTCGCTGTACCCGAGCGCCAGCAGCGCATGCAGGATATCGCTGGACGCGGGCGGCGCGCGATTGATGCCGACGGTGGTCGTCAGGTCCGCGCCGAGTTTGTCCTTCAGTTCGAGCAGCAGGCGTTCCGCCGTCTTCTTGCCAATGCCGGGGATCTTGGTCAGCCGTCCCGATTCCTGCATGGTCACCGCCTGCGCGAGTTCGGCGACCGACAGTCCGGAAAGCACCGACAGCGCCGTGCGCGCCCCGATGCCGCTGATCTTCAGCAGTTGCCGGAAGGCGCGGCGTTCGTTGTCGCTGCCAAAGCCGTAGAGCAGATGCGCGTCCTCGCGCACGGCGAGGTGCGTGAACAGCGTGACGCGCTCGCCGGTGGCCGGCAGGTTGTAGAACGTGCTCATCGGCACGTCTACCTCGTAGCCGACGCCCTGCACGTCGAGCAGTAGCTGCGGGGGGGTTTTTTCCAGCAGGATGCCGGAGAGGCGTCCGATCATGGTGAATTATCGCATCCGAAATGCCCGAAACAACACCGCGCAGCGGGACTGCGGAGATTCGTCTCCGGCAGGTTCCGGGCCCGCCGCGGCAAGGAGGGCCGAATCAGGTGCGCGGCAGCGGCGCGAGATGCGCGGCCACGTCCGCCAGCGAAGCGAGGACCAGCGGCTCGAGTGCGGCCAGTGCGGCGGAGGGCAGGTGCATGTCCGGCACCATGATCGGCGTCATGCCGGCCGCCAGCGCGGCGCGCACGCCCGGTTCAGAATCCTCGAGCACCAGGCAGTGCGCGGGGTGCTGGGCCAGCCGTTGCGCGGCGGCGAGAAAGATGTCCGGCGCGGGCTTGCCGTGCGTCACCTCGTCGCCGCCGACCAACGCCGAGAAGCGTGGCAGCAGCGCGGTCTGCGCGAGCTTGGCCTGCGCACGGTCGCGGCGAGTCGACGTGGCCACTGCCTTCGCAATGCCCTCGGCCTCGAGCCAGTCGAGCAGCGCGTGCAGACCGGGCTTGATGACGATGCCGTCGCGCTCGACGATGGCGTCGTACGCGACGTGCCATGCGCGCATCATCTCGGCCACCGGGAAGCCGGCACCGTAATGCGCGGTGATGATCGACTGGCAATCGCGGAAGTTGCGGCCGATCATCGGCGCGATCAGCGCCATGTCGAATTCCACGCCCATCGCGGTGGCGGCATCCTGCCATGCAAGCGGCGCCAGCCGCTCGGTGTCGAGCATCAGGCCGTCCATGTCGAAGATCACCGCTGCGGGGCGCAGGCGAGGTCGCGGCGCGCGCTTCATCGTATGAAGCGTCCCGCCCGGCGCGTGTAGCCGGACCCGCGCAACTCGCCGACGCCAACGCTGCCGTGCGCATGGCAGATCGCGCAGGCGAGCGCATCGGCGGCGTCCGGCGACGGAATACCCGGCAACTGCAGCAGGCGGCGGACCATTTCCTGCACCTGGGGCTTGAGCGCGCGGCCACGGCCAACGACCGCCTGCTTCACTTGTCCCGCCGTGTACTCGTGCACGGGGAGTCCGGCCAGCACGGCCGCAGCGATCGCCGCGCCGCGCGCCTGCCCGAGCAGCAGCGTGGAATTCGGATTGATGTTGACGAACACACGCTCCACCGCCACTTCGGTCGGACACTCTTCCGCGATGACGTGGGCCAGGTCGCGCGCGACGATGCCGAGGCGCACCGACAGGCTGTCGCCGCTCGCGCGGATGCATCCGCTCGTCACGTAGATGAGCTTGGTGCCCTGCTGAATCAGCACGCCGAAGCCGGTGACCCGGAGTCCGGGATCGATGCCCAGTATGCGACGAGCCGGCGCGTTGGCGAGCAAGGGTCGGACGCTACGCTTCGTCCAGCACGGCCGACGTATGGACTTCCTGCACGTCGTCGAGCGACTCGAGCGCGTCCAGAAGCTTCTGCATCCTGGTGGCGTCGTCGCCGGTCATCTCGATCTCGGTCGCGGGCTTCATCGTCACTTCGGCGAATTCGGCCTTGAAGCCGGCCTTGGCAAGCGCGTCCTTGATCGTGACGAAATCGTATGGTCCCGTGATGACCTCGAGGCTGCCGTCGTCGTTGGTCACGACATCCTCGGCGCCGGCGTCGAGCGCCGCCTCCAGCAACTTGTTCTCGTCGGTGCCTGGCGGAAACAGGATCTGGCCGCAATGTTTGAACAGGAAGGCGACGGAGCCGTCGGTGCCCAGATTACCGCCGTACTTCGAGAAAGCGTGGCGGACATCGGCGACGGTGCGCGTCCGGTTGTCGGTCATGCAGTCGACGATCACCGCGGCGCCGTTGATGCCATAGCCTTCGTAGCGGATTTCCTCGTAGCTGACGCCTTCGAGATCGCCGGCGCCACGCTTGGTCGCGCGCTCGATCGTGTCCTTCGGCATGTTCTGCCCGGTGGCCTTGTCGACGGCCAGCCGCAGCCGCGGGTTCATCGAAGGATCAGCGCCGCCCAGCCGGGCCGCGACGGTGATTTCCTTGATGAGGCGCGTGAAGATCTTGCCACGCTTGGCGTCGGTCGCGGCCTTCTTGTGCTTGATGTTCGCCCATTTGCTGTGGCCGGCCATGATGATCTCGACTGCGCTGTCCTTTTGGAAGCTCAAATTATACGCGGGCCATGCGCCGGTTGCGGCCCGGCGGAGTTGGCCATCGTGACGCCGATCGGATAGACTTCGCGGCCTCGGATGAATGCCTGATGGCCCTGCGCAACGCACGCGACGTCCTGTCGCGCATTTTCTACCAGCGGTGCTTCTGGCTGTTCGCGCTGCTGCTGACGCTGGTCGCGGTCGCGCCGTTTTTGCCGTCGACGACCCAGGGCAAGCTTCTGACCAACTGGATCAACATCTTCGTCGTGGTCGCAACCGTCGCGGCCGTTGGCCGCACGCTGCTGTCGTTTGTCATCGTGCTGCTGCTGGCCGCGCCGGCGATCGGCTTCCAGTGGCTCGGTCTGCAGGGGGAAGACCAGCACTTGCTCGCATGGTCGTGGATGTTCGGCGCTGCGCTCTACCTGGCGACGACAACCTACCTCATGCATTACGTATTCCAGCCGAAGGTGATGACGGCCGACAGGCTGTTCGGCGCGGCGGCAAGCTACCTGATGCTGGGCGTCCTGTGGGCATACTTCTATGCGCTCGTCGGCTACTTTCTCCCGCAATCGTTCGTGGTCGGCGGCGAGCCTGCATCGCCCGATTTCTACGAGGCGCTGTACCTGAGCATGACGGTGCTGACCAGCACAGGCTTTGGCGACATCACGCCATTGGCGCGGCAGGCACGGGCAGTTTGCATGGTCCAGGAGGTGATCGGCGCGCTGTTCGTCGCGATCCTGATCGCAAGGCTGGCCGGCGTCTACCCGCCCAACCGCGGCGAGTCCGAATAGCGGGCGCCATGCCCTGGCTGACGCTCACGCTTGCCGGCCTGTTCGAAGTCGCCTTCACCTACTGCCTGAAGCGCTCGGACACTTTTCGCCGTCCGTTGTGGACGGCGCTCTTCGTCGCCAGTGCCGTCGCCAGCCTGTGGCTGCTGAACCTGGCGGTGCGGACGATCCCGATGGGCACCGCCTACGCGGTGTGGACGGGCATCGGCGCCGCGGGCACCGCGCTGCTTGGCATCGCGTGCTTCCGGGAGCCGGCCAATCCGATGCGTGTCGCGCTGATCGCGCTCCTGATCGTCGCCGTGGTCGGCTTGAAAGTCGTCTCCTGAGGAGAATGCGGCATGCCCTGGCTCTACCTGCTCGCCTCCGGCGTGTTCGAAATCGGCTTCACGACGTGCATGAAATTCGAAGGCTGGCTGCCACTCGTGCTGTTCGTCGCCTTTGCCGCGGCGAGCTTTTTCATGCTGACGCTGGCGATGCGGTCGCTGCCGCTCGGCACGTGTTACGCGGTGTTCACGGCAATCGGTGCCGCGGGTACGGCGCTGGTCGGAATCGTCTGGTTCGACGAGGCGGCCACACCGCTGCGGTTGTTCTTCATCGGCCTCATCGTGGCCGTGGTGGCGGGACTCAAGTTTGCAGCTTCGAACGCGCCGCCGGCGTGATCCGTCGCCGCGCTTTAGAGCACGCCCTGCTGCGCCAGGAATTTCTGCAGCACCTGCAGCCGTACGTCGGCATCGTTGATCTCGAGCATGCTCTGCTTGATGTGCAGCGGCAGCGGCAGGAATTCCGCCAGCCGGTAGCCGACCCATGACGCGTCGCCGTAGTCCCGAGCGGCGGGGAAGTTCTGCGGGCCCACGCGCGTCGCGATGAGTTCCAGAAGGCTGGCAAGCGGTGCATACGTTTCGGCGAGCGACTTGGCCGGTTCGATTGGAATCGGCGTCACCTCGCCGACGACGAGGCCCGATGGCTGCACGTCGTGGCTGCGGATCTGGAAGCGCCCCTCGCCATGCGTGGTGACGTGCAGGATGCCGAGTTCCGGCATGTCCCAGTCGGTGATACGCGCCAGCGTGCCCACGCCGGCGATCTCCGGCGTCGCGCCGCGGTTGGCGGCGACCTCGTCGCCCCGTGTGATCAGGCACACGCCGAAGGGACGGTTCTCGCGCAGGCAGGCCTTCGTCATGTCGATGTAGCGCTGCTCGAACACCTTGAGCGGCATCAAGCCGCCGGGAAACAGCACGGTCTTCAACGGAAACAGCGGAAGCGAATACGGCTCGCGTCCGCCGCCGGTGCCGAAGCGCCACATCATCGCGCCATCACGCGGTGCCCATATCCGCGGCAGGCGTTTCGATGCGACCCGCGCCCCAGCGCGGCACGAGGTCGTGCGGAACGCGCAATTGGTCGAGCACGCGGGCGACGACGAAGTCGACGATGTCGGCCACCGTCTGCGGGTGCGCGTAGAAGCCCGGTGCCGGCGGCAGGATCACAGCGCCGGCATGCGCCAACTTCAGCATGTTGTCGAGATGAATGACCGACAGCGGCGTCTCGCGCGGGACGAGGACGAGCGGCCGCCGTTCCTTCAGCATCACGTCGGCGGCGCGCTCGATGAGGTTGTCCGCGAGGCCATGCGCGATCGCGCCCAGCGTGCCCATGCTGCACGGACAGATCGCCATCGCGTCGGCGGGGTTCGAGCCGGACGCGACCGGCGACATCCAGTCCTCGCGCGCGAACACGACGATCTGGCCATCCTTCGCGGCGCAGCGCTCGCCGAAAAACCGCGCCGCCTCGCGCGGCTGCGCGGGGAAGACGAGATTGCACTCCTGCTTCGCAACGACCTGCGCCGCGGACGAATACAGCAGATAGACGCGGCAGTGCGCGGCAACCAGGCATTCGAGCAGCCGCAGCCCGAACGGCATGCCGGAGGCGCCGGTGAAGGCGAGGGTGATGGTGCGCGGCGTCGTCATCGTGAAGGCGGTCCCGGGGTCAGCCCATTTCGCGGTGCCTGACCAGCACCTGGTAGCGCGAACCAAACGCGCGGGCGAGCCTCTCGACGAGATACACGGATCGATGGCGTCCGCCGGTGCAGCCGATCGCGACGGTCAGGTAGTTGCGATTGTCGCGCGCATAGTCGGGCAGCCAGCTGGCGACGAAGTGGTAGATGTCGCCGTACATGCGCTCGACCTCGGGCAGCGCCTCGAGAAACGCGACGACAGGCGCGTCGCGGCCGGTCAGCGGAGCAAGTTCGCGCTCATAGTGCGGATTGGGCAGGCAGCGAACGTCGAACACGAGGTCCGCGTCGAGCGGGACGCCGTGCTTGAAGCCGAACGATTCCAGCAGCAGCGTCAGCTTGGTGGGATCGACGGCGATGAAATCCTTGATCCAGCCGCGCAGCGCCGCGGCCGACAGGTCGCTCGTGTCGAATGCGAAGCCGAGTTCGCGCACTTCGGCGAGCAGCGCGCGCTCGTGGTCGATCGCTTCGGTCAGCGTGCGCTCGTCGCTGGAGAACGGGTGTCGCCGTCGCGTTTCCGAGAAGCGCTTGACCAGCGTATCGGTCTTGGCGTCGAGATAGAGGAAGCGCACCGTCCATCCCGCGCGCCGCGTGCCTTCGATCGCCTCGGCGAGTCCGGGCAGGCCGGGGCCGGTCTTGACGTCGAGCGCGACAGCGACGCGCTGCTGGCCGGCGCGCGCGAGGTTCGCCGCCGTCTCGATCAGCATCGACGGCGGCAGGTTGTTGATCGCGTGGTAGCCGGAATCCTCGAGCGCCGCGAGCGCGACGCTCTTGCCGGAGCCCGACACGCCGCCGATCAGCAACAGGTCCATGTCAGTTCCGCCGGGCCGCCCCAAGGAACTGACGTGCCCCCGGCGAGGGCAGCGAGGGCAGCGAGCGTGGGGGTCGTTTCATGTCAGTTCCGCCGGGCCGCCCCAAGGAACTGACGCGCCCCCGGCGGGGGCAGCGAGGGCAGCGAGCGTGGGGGTCGTTTCATTCTAGTTCCCGTCTTCCATCAGCTTCTGCTGCCGCTCGATGAACTCCTTCGTGCTGTCGATGCCGCGCTGGTTCAGCACGAAGTTGCGCACGGCGGCCTCGACGAGCACGGCGAGGTTGCGGCCGGCGGCGACGGGAATCGTGACCTTGCGAATGGGCACCGACAGCACGTCCTGGTAGGTCGCGTTGACCTGCAGCCGGTCGAGGTCGGTGAACGCCTCGTGGCCGTGATCCTCGAGGTGGACGAGCAGCTTCAGCAGCTTGCGCGGCCGCACGGCGGTCTCGCCGAAAATCGTGCGGATGTTGAGGACGCCGATACCGCGCACCTCCAGGAAGTCGCGCAGCACGGCGGGGCAACGGCCTTCGATCGTGTCGGGCGAGATCCGGTAGAGCTCGACGATGTCGTCGGCGACGAGGCCGTTGCCGCGCGATATGAGCTCGAGCGCAAGCTCGCTCTTGCCGATCGCCGAGGCGCCGGTGATCAGCACGCCCATTTCCAGCACGTCCAGAAACACGCCATGCAGCGTCGTCGATTCGGCGAGCACGCGCGCGAGGTACAGGCGAACGACGTCGACCATGTGCGGTGACGGCTGCGCCGACGTGAACAGCGCCACGTGGTGCTGGTTGCACTGGTCGAGCAGGTATTGCGGAACGTCCTCGCCGTTGGCGACGACGATCGCGACGAGTTCGGCGTTGAACAGGCGGCCAATCGACCGCTCCAGCTCGTCGGCGGGCAATGCGCGCAGGTATGAACCTTCCGCCGCGCCCAGGATCTGGATGCGGAAGGGATGGATGAGATTCATGTGGCCGACCTGCCCGACGGTCGGCTTCAATTCTGAATCGCCCGTCAGCACTCGACTGCCGCCCTGGCGGCCGCCTTTCCAGTGCAGTCCCAGCCGGTCCGCATTGTCGTCGAACAGGCGCTGGACGCTGACCTGGCGCATCGCCTCTTCGCCGCTCACCCGGCAGTCCCGGCGCGAGCTGCGGGTGGGCGCCCGCTCACGGCGACGGTTCCCATCCGCGGAACAGCGCCACCAGTTCGGCCGAGTTGCCGACCGTCGCCAGTTTTTCGCGGAATTGCCGCTCCGAGAACATCTGCGCGAGTTCCGACAGGAGTTGCAGGTGCAGGTCCGTGGCCTGCTCGGGCACCAGCAGGACGAACACCTGCGACACCGGCTTGCCGTCGGGCGCGTCGAACGGTACCGGGTGCTTCAACCGCACGAATGCGCCGCGGGCTTCCTTCAGGCCCTTGATCCGGCCGTGGGGAATGGCAACCCCTTGGCCGAGACCGGTCGAGCCCAGCTTCTCGCGGGCGGTCAGGCTCGATGCGACGCTCGCGGCGTCCAGCCCGCCGGCGGCGAACAGCGCGCCGGCGGCGTCGAACAGACGCGGCTTCGACCCGACGTCCAGGTCGAGTGCAATGTTCGCGGGGGGGAGCAGTTCGGCGATCTGGTTCATCGGGGAGGCTTGGAGTTTGACGTTGGGTCCCCGGAAATGATGCGGCGGGAGTCAGTACCCCTGACCTCCCGCCGGCGTGGGCTTCCGGAAAATTATACGCCGGTCATTCGGCAGCCTGCCCATCGGGCGCGGCCGCGGCCAGCGTGCGTTCAATCGCTTCACGGTCGGTGCGGTGCGCCGAGATCTTCTCCTTGTACTTGAGGATCTGGCGGTTCAGCTTGTCGGCAAGACAATCGATGGCGGCGTACATGTCGGGTTCGACGGCTTCGGCGTGGATTTCCTTCCCCCGCACGTGCACGTTGGCCTCCACTTTCTGTCGCAATTTGTCCACCGAAAGAACCACATTGACGTCGATCACATGGTCGAAGTGCCGGTTCACGCGATCCATTTTGTTGACGACATATGCGCGAATCGCAGGCGTGATATCCAGGTGGACGCCGGTGAGGTTCAAGTTCATCAAGCTCTCCTCTCTTGGGCAACGTTCGTGCTGCTAATGCGCAAGATCCGGGCCATGCCCCTGACCACTACAGCGACTTGCGCAGGTTGACGGGAGGTATCGACAACG
>JBDTNR010000064.1:0-11539 GCA_039933655.1 Betaproteobacteria bacterium
TACAAAGCGATCGTGTGCGTGTTCCTGTTCGGGGGCAACGACTCGAACAACATGATCATCCCGTACACCGACTACTCCCAGTATTCGGCGATCCGGACCGCGGCCTCGAACGTCGCGCTGACGCAGGCGCAGCTGATCCAGTTCGCCGCCGCGAGTCAGGGGGGCAAGATGTTCGGGTTCCACCCGAACATGGCCTCGGTGGCGCCGGTGTATACGGCCGGCAAGATGGCGGTGCTGGCGAATGCCGGCACGCTGGTCCGGCCGTTGACCAAGGCGCAGTACCAGGCCAACCAGGGTCGCCCGTCGAACCTCTTCTCGCATTCTGATCAACAGGATCAATGGTCGGGCCTGCTCGCGAACCAGGCCGTGCGCACCGGATGGGGCGGTCGCATGTCGGACCGTCTGGTCACCGCCAACTCCAACGCGCTGATTCCGGCCGCGGTGTCCGTTTCGGGATCGCAGATCTTCACGAACGGCGCCACGACCGCACCCTTGGTCATTCCGCAGAACAATGGCGTCCAGGTCGCCGGGCAGGCGGCCTCCGGAGAGGGGCTGGCCCGCTACAACGCGCTGGTGTCGCTGCTCAAGTCCGCGGGCGGCGGCAACCAGGTGATCACGGGCGCCGCGAGCGTGATGGACAAGGCGCTCACCGCTAACAATACGGTGAACCCGATCCTCACGGCAGCGTTGCCGGCGCAGATCCAGACGGCGTTCACCGTCAACGGCAACCTGCTGAACACCGGGATCGCGCAGCAACTGCGGCAGGTGGCGCGGCTGATCGACCGCAGCGCCGAAACGGGCGTCAAGCGGCAGTTCTTCTTCGTCAGCATGGGCGGCTATGACACCCACGCCAACACGATCGTCAACCAGGGGAACCTCTTCAACCAGCTGTTCCCCGCGATGAAGGCGTTCTACGACTATACGGTCGCCGCCGGCATCTCCAGCGACGTCGTGCAGTTGACGATGTCGGACTTCAACCGCACGTTCATCGGCAACGCGAACGCGGGCGTCGATCACGCGTGGGGTGGTCACCAGGTCGTCATGGGCGGCGCGGTCAGGGGCGGCAACATGTACGGCACGTTCCCGCCGCTGATCAGGCAAGGCCCCGACGATTCCGGCAACAACGGATCGTGGATCCCAACCACCGCGGTCGACCAGGTCGGCGGCACGCTCGGAAAATGGTTCGGGATGCCGCAATCCGACGTCGACCAGGTGTTTCCGAACCTTGCCAACTTCAGCGTCAAGGATCTGGGGTTCATGGCGTAGGCGTTACCAGCGCGACTCCTCGGACCGTTTCGCGAGTCCCGAGATTCGCGGCCGCCGCCAGCGGAACAGGGAGCAGAAATGCTCCCTGTTTCAATTTGGGACTGCAGTCGGCATGAAAGCCGTCGGGCGGCCGGCGATCTCGTTCCGGCAGCCGCTGCGAATTGCGCCGATCACGTGCGCATGCACGAATCGTCCCACGGTTCATGTAGCGATCAGCGCAGTCGCAGTCGCGTGCAACACGGCGGGCACCACGGGCTTGTCGAGCAGCGGCAAGCCCGCCGCGCGGGCGTCGCGCTCGGCGCCCGGGCTCGTGTCCCCGGAGACCAGCAGCGCGGGTACGCGAATGCCGAGTTCGTCGCGGACCTTGTGCACGACGTCGATGCCGGTCTCGCCGCGCGCGAGGCGCAGATCGGCGACCACGAGGTCGGGATAGCGTTCGACGCGGCCGAGCGAGTCCAGCAGTTCCTGCGCATCGCGGCCGCCGGCCACGTGCGCCCCCCAAGTTTCGAACAGCGCCGTCATCGCATCGACGGCTGCGGGGTCATCATCGACCACGGCGATGAGCGCGCCGCGAATCGATCCCTCCGTCCGCGGCCACGCCACGGCAGCCTGAGAGCGGCGCTGCACGCGCCGCTCGGACTCCGCCAACGCGCGCGGCGCGATGACGCTGAAGCGGGAACCGCGTCCGACTTGCGAAGCGACTTCGATCCGATGTTCCAAAAGCGCGGCCAGGCGACGGACGATCGCGAGTCCCAGTCCCATTCCGGAATGCGACCTGCTGCCGCTCGGTGCTCGCACCTGGTAGAACTCCTCGAAGATGTATGCGTGGTGCTCCGGCGCGATGCCGATCCCCGTGTCGATGACATCGATGGCGACGCTGTCGCCGCGCAGGCGCGCACCCAGCAGCACGCCGCCCGCCTCGGTGTAGCGGATCGCGTTGGCGACGAGGTTGCGCACGATGCGTTCGAGCATCGCGGGATCGCTGCGGACCGCTACCCTCGTCGTCGCCACGCGCAGTGCGAGGTCCCGGGCTTCGGCCTGCGGCCGCAGTTCCGCGACGACGCGAACGAACAGGGGCGCGAGGGCCACGCGAGCACGCACCGGCGTCATCGCGCCGGCCTCCAGCCGCGACAGGTCGAGCAGTTGCTCGAACTGGCTCTCGAGCGCCGCCACCGCCCGCTGCACGCTGCCGACCAGCGGCCGCCATTCGGCGTCGGCGGCGCGAGCCGCCAGCGCGGCGACGTAAAGGCCCAGCGCGTGCAACGGCTGCCGAAGATCGTGGCTCGCGGCCGCGAGCAGCTGGCTCTTCGTCCGATTGGCGGCCTCGGCCGTCGCGCGGGCCTCATGCGCCGCGCGTGACTTTCCCTTCAGTTCCTCGATCAGGTCGACGTTCTCGTAGCGCATTGCCAGCGAGCGCGTCAGCACGTCGTTCAACTGATGCCCGAACGCGAGGATGAAGCCGAGAACAACCGACATGACCAGTGCCGTGTACAGGTGGACCTGGTCACCCTCGACGGCGACGCGCGCGATCAGCGGCACCAGCGCCGGCAGCGCGAATCCATAGAACGAAGGCCGGTAGACGGCGGTGAGATTGAGGCCCCCAAGCACGACACCGAACACGCAGACGATCAGCAGCGCCTGATGCGGCGCCGACGGCGGGTACATGACGAGTGCGGCGAGTCCCCACAGTGCACCAGCGACGGTGGAACCCGCCGACCAGTAGCGGCCCCAGCGCCGTGTCGCATCGAGTCCCGGCCGCTGCCGGTCCCACGCGCACGCCAGCAAGCCGCGCCAGGCCTGGTTGACGACGATCAGCGCCAGCCACGCGACCATCCACCAGCCCGATGCCTGGTCCCACAGCACGAGGCACAGCAGCGTCGCGCCGAGCAGCATCGACAGCGACGTCCGATGCCAGCCCGCGTACAGCTGCGCCACCTGATCGCGGCGCGCGCGCGCGAGGACGGCCGGAGGGAGGAGCGCCGAAACGGCCACGCCGCGCCATCGCGCCGGTTGCGCGCCGCGTCAGCTGCGCAGGCGCGGTTGATCGAAGTTGATGCCGCGGCGCGCCAGCTCGACGATCACCTGCGAGCGCGTATGCACGTTCAACGCCTTCAGGATCGCGCTGACATGGACCTTCACCGTGCCTTCGGACAGCCGCAGGTCGCGGCATATCAACTTGTTGGGCTTGCCCTGCGCCAGCAGCAGCATCACCTCGCTCTGGCGCTGCGTGAGTCCGAGCACTTCGATGGAAATGCCATCAACCATGGTCACGCGTGTCGGCGCGATGTCGCGCGTGACGTGCTGGCCGCCGGCCAGCACCGTGCGCACCGCGTCGAGCAGCGTCGCCGGATCCGACGTCTTGGCGATGAAGCCGCGCGCGCCGGCGGCGAGCGCCGATCCGATCGTCGCGCGGTCGTGGGTCGCGGAAAGCACGACGATCGGCAGCCGCGGATAGGTGCGGCGCAGTTCGGCGAGCAAATCGAGGCCGTGCGCACCTGGCAGCGCGAGATCGAGCAACAGCAGCGCGCAGTCCGGGTGCCGCGCCAGGACGGTCAGCGTGTCCTCGCGGTTGGTGGCGCCGAGGATATCCAGGTCCATGTCCAGTGCGGGCAGGACCTGCGACAGTGCGTGCAGGATCAGCGGATGGTCGTCGACGACGAGAATCTTCACGGTTCCCCCTGCGGTCTGCCGCGGTCGGTTGCCGCGTGTTGGCGAAGAATGCGTTTGCCGGCGCGGGGGGGCCAACTGTCAGAAGCGACAGGTGGCCAACCGCTATTCGTGCCGCAGCGCGTCGATCGGCGCGAGACGCGATGCCGTGCGCGCCGGATAGAAACCGAAGAACACACCGATGGCGCCGGAGAAGCCGACGGCGAGCACGACGGATGCCATGCTCACCTCGGTGCGCCAGCCGGCGAAATAGCCGACGGCGATGGACGCGGCGCCGCCGATGACGATGCCGATGAGGCCGCCGATCAGTGCGAGCGTCACCGCCTCGACGAGGAACTGCGTGAGGATGTCGCGGCCGCGCGCGCCGACGGCCATGCGCAGTCCGATCTCGCGCGTGCGCTCGGTAACCGATACCAGCATGATGTTCATGATGCCGATGCCGCCGACGACCAGCGACACCGAGGCGATGGCGGCGAGCAGGTAGGCCAGGACCTTGGACGACGCTTCCTGCGCCGCCAGTACTTCCGACAGGTTGCGCAGGAAAAAATCGTCTTCCTGGTTGGCCGAAAGCTTGTGCCGTTGCCGCATGAGGTCGCGCATCTCCTGTTCGGTCGCCGGCATGTCGGCGCCGTCGCGCACCCGTACGGTGATCGACTGCACGTTGCGGCTCTTCACCTGCTGGCCGCCCAGCACGCGCTTGCGCGCAGTGGTGATCGGGATCAGCACGAGATCGTCCTGGTCCTGACCGATCATGCTCTGGCCCTTGCGCTCGAGCAGCCCGACGACCTGATGCGGGACGCGGCGGATGCGCACGGTTTCGCCGACGGGATCGGCTTCGCCGAACAGGGATTTCGCCACCGTCTGGCCGAGCAGCACGACCTTCGCGGCGGAATCGACCTGCGACTGGTCGAACGCCTTGCCGGACGCGACCTCCCACTGCCGCGCTTCGAGGAACTCGGGCGTCGTGCCCTGAATCTGTGTCGCCCAGTTGCTGTTGCCGAACACGACCTGGCCGCTGCCACGCAGCGACGGCGCGGCGACTTGCACGCCTTGCACTTCGCGCTGCAGCGCGTAGGCGTCGTCCTCGGTGATCGTCGGCTGCGTGCCCGAGCCCTGGCGCGCGCCGCCCAGCGTGAAATTGCCCGACAGCACGATGATGAGGTTCGAGCCCAGGCTCTTGATCTGGTCCTCGACGCGGGCCTGCGCGCCGGCGCCGACCGCCACCATCGTGATGACGGCGCCGACGCCGATGATGATGCCGAGCATCGTCAGCGCCGACCGCAATTTGTTGACGCGCAGCGCCGAGAGCGCGACGCGCAGCGTGGCGAGGAAGTTCATCCGCGCACCGCGGGACCGGACCACGCCGGGTCCGCGGGAGGGCGTGCCGCGAGGGCCGCGACGGCGATGGCGTCCGCGCCCGCCGTCCGGCGCGCGGCGAGCGCGGCCGCGGCGTCGGCGGGTGCGTTGCGGGTGTCGGCGATGACCCTGCCATCGCGGAACGCCAGCAGCCGCGACGCGAAGTTCGCGATGTCCTGCTCGTGCGTGACGACGACGATCGTGATGCCGCCGCGATTCAATTCCTGCAGCAGCGCCATCACTTCGAGGCTCGTTGCGGAATCGAGCGCCCCGGTAGGCTCATCGGCCAGGATCAGCTTCGGCTCGTTGACGAGCGCGCGGGCGATCGCCACGCGCTGCTGCTGGCCGCCGGAAAGTTGCGCAGGATGATGCCCGGAGCGCGAGTAGAGGCCGACTTGCTCGAGCTTTTGCAGGGCGCGCTCGCGGCGTTCGTGCGCTGGCACGCCGCTGTAGAGCAGCGGCAGCTCGACGTTGTCGACTGCACTCGTTCGCGGCAGCAGGTTGAACTGCTGGAACACGAAACCGATCGATCGATTGCGGATGCCGGCGAGTTCGTCGGTCGACAGGCCGGCGACGTCCTCGCCGTTGAAGCGGTAGGCGCCGGATGTCGGCACGTCGAGGCAGCCGATCACGTTCATGAACGTCGACTTGCCGGATCCCGATGGCCCCATCACCGCGACGAACTCGCCCGCCGCAATGTCGACGGAAACGCCGGCCAGCGCGTGCACCTCGGTTTCGCCGAGGTGATACACCTTGGTGAGGTCGTGGGTCTCGATCAGCATGGGGTCAGAGTCGATTTACGCGGCGATGTCGTCCGGATGTGCAGAATCGTTCGGCGAAAATCGACTCTGATCCCTAGAACGGCAGCCGCGGCGTGCTGCCGGACGGCGACTTGGACGTGCTGCCCGCGACAGTACCGACGATCACCTCGGCGCCTTCCCGGATGTCGCCGCTCGCCACCTCGGTGGAGTTGCCGTCGGTGAGTCCCAGGCGCAGTTTCACCTCGACCGGCTTGCCGTCGGATCCCGGCACGAACACGCGGCCGCTGCCCGCGGCCACACGGCCGGTTTCCGCGGCGACGATCTCGGCATAGAGCTTCTGCTGGTCGGCATTGAGCATCGCATTGACCTTCTGCCGAACTTCGGCGCGCAGCCGCTCGCCGCGGGTGCGCCGGTCGGCTTCGGGCACGTCGCGCAACTCCGCGAACTTGCCGCGCGACTCGGCGAAGATTTCGTCGAGTCGCGCCTGCTGGCTCGCATCCAGCTTCAGGTCCGCCACGAGCCTGGCGCGTCGCGCCTGCGGATCGCCGGCGCCGGCGGCGCCGCCCGCGGCGGGCGCAGGATCGTCCTTCGTCGCCGCCGCGTCCAGCGGGCGCCAGCGAAGCGCGGCATTGGCAACTTTCAACACCGCCTCGCGGTTGTCGGCGATGATCCGCACGTTGGCGGTCATCCCCGGCACCAGCAACAGCGACGGATTGGGAGTCTCGACGACGACGGTGTACGTGACGACGTTCTGCACCGTCTGCGCCGCCTTGCGGATCTGCCGCACGCGGCCATCGAACGTGCGCCCCGCATACGCATCGACGGTGAACGTCACCCGCTGGTCCTGGCGGATCTTGCCGATGTCCGATTCGTCGATCGCGACCTCCACCTGCATCTCGCGCAGGTCGCGGGCGATCGTGAAGAGTGTCGGAGTATTGAGGCTGGCGGCCACTGTCTGCCCGGCATCGACCTGGCGCGAAATGACCACACCGTCTACCGGCGCCATGATCGTCGTCTTGGCGAGATCGTTGCGCGCAGCGGCCAGCGCGGCCTCACGCTGCTTGACCACCGCGGCCGCGTTTGCGGTTTGGGCCTCGGCCGACTTGACCTGGGCTTCTGCCGTGCGAATCGCTTCGGCGGTCCCACTCTCGGTGAACCTGGCCTTTTCCACTTCGGCGCCGGAGATGAATCCCTTCTCGACCAGCGATTGCTTGCGGTCGAGATCACGCTTGGCATCTTCGTAGGTGATCTTCGCACGCAGTACCTGCGAGCGCTGCGCGGCGGCGTCGCTTTGCTTCTGCACTTGCGCCGTGCGCGCGGCTTCGAGGTCCGCCTCGGCCTGCCGCACGCGAATCTCGTAGGTTTCAGGATCGATGCGCGCGAGCAACTGGCCTTTCCTGACCACGGAATTGAAATCGACGAGCAGCTCCTTGATCTGGCCCGAAATCTGCGATCCCACGAGCACGGTGGTGACGGCGTTGAGCGTGCCGGACGCCGAAACGACCGACGTCACGTTTCCGCGCTCGACTTTGGCAAAGCGGTATGCGGGCGCGCCGTTGCCGCCGCCGAACGACTTCCATAGACCGAAGGCGCTACCGGCAACGACGACCAGGACAACGAGCGGTGGCGCGTAGCGGCGCGGCCAGGACGCGGCAGGGGAGGGCAACGGTGCTACCTTTTATTTTCGTTATGCGATGGGACGTTCGGTGCAACCGCGCTGGCCGGACAGCGCCGGCGCGTCACTCGGAGCGACCCAATGCGGTCTTTTGCAGGTCCTGCTGCTCATCGCGCAGGCGGCGCAGCTTCGCCTCGACCACGGACACCTGGTAGAAGTCGCCGTCGCCGGCCTTTGTCGCAAGCTCGAGCTGGGTGATCGCGAGCGGAAGGTTGCCTGCCCACGCGTAGAACTCGCCCTGATGCTCGTGCTGCTTCAGCCGCATGTTCTGTCCGGCATAGGCGCGCGCGGCGATCTGATGCAGCGGCCCGTTGCCGGGGAAGCGGATCAGCTGCTGCTCGATGAATGCGGTCGCCTCGGCGGGCCGCTGGGCCTTGATCAGCGCTTCCGGATAGTCGTAGACGAGCTGCATCTTGTTCGGATAGCGCTGCAGCGCGCTCTCGAAGCGGCTCGCCGCGGCATCGTATTCCTCAGCACCCATCAGCACGTTGCCCGCCATCGCCTCGATCATCGGATGGGGTGGCGCCATCTTCTCGAGGCGCGCGAGCTCGACCTTGGCGCGCGGGATCTTCTTCGCGCGCAGCAGCGCGGCGACGAGGCCGTAGCGCTCGGCGATCTCGCTGTTGTACTTCTTCTCGCGTAGCGCGACCTCGAACACCGCGACCTGTTCGGTGGGCTCGCCCTGGTAACTCTTGAGCAGCGCGCGAACGAGGTGGAACTCGAGCGAATCCGGCACCTGCTTGTAGGGCAGGCCCTGCGAGCGCGACTGGGCCTCGGCGATCCGCTCATAGGTGATCGGATGCGTGCGCAGGTATGACGGTGCGGTGCCTTCGACAAAACGATTGGCGCGCTGCAGGCGACCCATGAATGCGGCCATGCCGTTGGGGTCGAAGCCCGCGGCCGTCATTCGCGTAAAGCCGATGCGGTCGGCTTCGTACTCGTTGTCACGCGTGAAATTGAGCTGGTTCTGCGCCTGCAACGCCTGCGAGGAGGCGATCGCCGCCTGCACGCCCTGGCCGCTGTTGTTGCCGGCACGCGAGGCCAGGATAGCCAGCGCGAGCCCTGCCAGCGACAGCAGCATCGAGTCCTTCTGGTTCACCACCATCCGCGACATGTGCCGCTGCGTCACGTGCGAGATTTCGTGCGCAAGCACGCTCGCGAGCTCGGATTCGTTTTGCGCGAGCAGGATGAGCCCGGTATGCACGCCGATGAAGCCGCCCGGCAGTGCAAACGCGTTGATCTGCGGATCCGGCACGGCGAAGAACTCGAAGTCCTGCTTGGTGTCGTGCGACGCCGCCACCAGCCGGTGGCCCAGTTCGTTCAGGTAGTCGTTGACTTCGGGGTCCTGCAGGTACCCGCCCTGCGCGCGGATCTGGCGCATGATCGCCTCGCCGATCTTGCGCTCCTGCGCCGGCGTCATCGCCGCCTGCGACGAGTCGCCCAGGTCCGGCAACGGCTGCGCCGCGGCGCCCGCCACGAACGGGACCGGCGCGACCGGCGTGCACGAGAGCGCGACCGCCAGCGCTGCGGCGATGCATCGCCGCGCGCGGCGCAGCGGTGGCGCAACGAAGAGGGAAGGTGGATGCTTCACGGCGTTCTACAGCTGCGATCCAAGGTTTCGATCTCAAATGCTAAGATGCCCGCCGCACCATCTAGTTCAACGGAGAACCCCGCACGTGGCACGCGTCAGACTGGAAAAGGCAGCGGCAGACGCGAAAGCCGGAGTGGCAAGGCCTCGTTCCCCACGAGGCACCGCACGCGCGAGCGCGGCCGGCGACGCACATTTTACCCACTTCGACGCCAGCGGGCAGGCGCACATGGTCGATGTGGCGGACAAGGATGTAACCAGACGTTTGGCGCGTGCCGGCGGCCGCATCGTCATGCAGCCGGCGACGCTTGCGCTCATCGAGGCGGGGAACGCCCGCAAGGGCGACGTGCTTGGCGTGGCGCGCATCGCGGCGATTGCCGCCGCGAAGCGCACGTCCGACCTCATTCCTCTGTGCCACCCGCTGCCGCTGACGCACGTCGCGGTCGAGTTCGCGATCGATGCCCGAGCGAGCGCCGTGGCCATCGAAGTGACGGCCGAGACGCTGGGCCGCACCGGCGTCGAGATGGAAGCGCTGGTGGCGGCCGCCGCCGGTCTGCTGACGATCTACGACATGTGCAAGGCGGCGGACCGCGGGATGCGGATCGAGCACCTGCGGCTGCTCGAGAAGAGCGGCGGCAAGTCCGGCCACTTCAAGGCGCCGACTTAAAGGCGCGCCGCCGCAGGGCGGATTCGAGAGCGTGCCGCGCCGCGACTGTCGCCACCGACGCTTCCCGATTGCTTCCGCGGGCCGCTGCATTCCTCTGGCGCGACGACGAGCGGGCGAGGTCCCACGCCGGCGTGAATTCTGTTGCACCGGTCCGGTGGTTGGACCACTTGACCATTTCTGTCCGACGCGCGTAGAGTCCGCCAGACGTCCAGCGGGACACACGCCGGCTCGAGCGCGTGCCCGCCGACGACTTGGGCGACCGGCACCGGACGTCATGGAGGAGGAAAGCAGTGCCCCTGCACACGGTCGAACCGCTGCGGCTGTACCGCCAGATCGCGGGCCAGATTGCCGCCTTGATCGACATCGGCGAGTTCGCGGCGGGGTCGCGGCTGCCGGCGGAGCGCGAACTGGCCACGCTACTCGGCGTTTCCCGTACGTCAGTGCGCGAAGCCGTCATTTCGCTCGAAATCGCCGGCCGCGTGGAAGTCCGCGTCGGTTCCGGTATCTTCGTGGCCGCGCCGGGCGCGGCGCAGATCGTCGGACTCGTCGACGAGGGCCCGAGCCCGTTCGAACTCTTGGCCGCGAGGCAACTGATCGAAGGCGAGATCGCCGCCGTCGCGGCGCGCGTCGCCAAGAAGGCGGACCTGGCCGCGATGCGCGCCACGGTCGACCGGATGCGCGACCATGCGGAGAACTTCACCAAGCGCGACGCCGCCGATCGCGAGTTCCACGTGCGCATCGCGGCCGCCACCGGCAACGGCTCGCTGGCACTCGTCGTCGAAGGCCTATGGCAGCAGCGCCGCGGCAAGCTCTGGTCGCGGATCGAAGCCTATTTCCACACGCAGAAGATGCGCGACGGCGTGCTGCTCGACCACACGGCGATCATCGACGCGCTCGAGCAACGCGACGCCGATGGCGCACGGGCGGCAATGCACAGCCACCTGGCGCGCGTCGAGCGCGAGTTTCAGCGGCAATGGGACGTGATCGTCCCCGGAGATCAGGCAAGGAACGGCGTGCGCCGCCCCGCCCCCTTGCGCAAGCGCAATGCCACGACACCATCCGCAATCTGACGAAGGAGGAGTACCACGATGAAACTGCAACTGACGAGAATAGCCGCGGCGATAGCGGCGGCGGCCATCTGCCTGCCGGCGGCGGCGAAGGAATTCCGGTCCGCCGACGTCCATCCCGAGGATTACCCGACGGTGATGGCCGTGAAGTTCATGAGCGACTACATCAAGCAGAGGACCAACGGGCGCGACACGATCAAGGTCT
Source organism: Betaproteobacteria bacterium (assembly GCA_039933655.1). Taxonomy (GTDB): domain Bacteria; phylum Pseudomonadota; class Gammaproteobacteria; order Burkholderiales; family Casimicrobiaceae; genus VBCG01. Next base: position 11,253 of record JBDTNR010000064.1, read on the forward strand.
ACACCGGCAACCAGCTGGGCGGCGAGAAGGACACGATCGAGCAGGTGAAGATCGGCGCTCTGGATCTCGTGCGCATCAACGTCGCGCCGATGAACAACATCTGCCCGGAAACGATGGTCCCGACGATGCCGTTCCTGTTCAAGTCGAAGGACCACATGCGCAAGGTACTCGACGGACCGATCGGCGACGAGATCGGCAAGTCCTGCGAGAAATACGGCTACGTGACGCTCGCGTTCTACGACTCGGGCTCCCGGTCGTTGTACACGGCCAAGAAGCCGATCAACTCG
>JBDTNR010000065.1:0-11309 GCA_039933655.1 Betaproteobacteria bacterium
TGCTGCCGTTCGCGCGCGCCGTCAACGAGGCGCTCGACCGCTGCGGCTATCCGCTCTGCAAGGGCGGCGTGATGGCGATGAATCCGCATTGGTGCCTGTCGCTCCCGGAATGGTGCGCAGCGTTCGCGCGCTGGATCGACCGCGGCGATCCGGAAAGCCTTCTCGCGGCCAGCATTTTTTTCGACTTTCGCACGTTGTGGGGGGCGGACGAACTGGCGCAGGCGCTGCGCGCCGACATCGCGCGTCGCGCCGGAGCCAATCCGCGCTTCCTCAAGCAGTTGAGCGAAAACGCGCGGCGCAACCAGCCACCGCTGTCATGGCGCGGCGAAATCGTCGAAAGCGAGGACTCGAGCGGTGCCGAGGGCATCGACCTGAAGCTCTTCGGCAGCATGCCGATCACCGACGGCGCGCGCATCTTCGCGCTCGCCACCGGCGTGACCGCGACCAACACACTGGTGCGGATGCGCGAGGGCGGCGCGAAAAAGGGCGTCAACGAGTCCGATCTGCGCAACTGGTGCGACGCATTCGACTACCTGCAGATGCTAAGGCTGCGCACGCAGCATCGGCGTGTCGCGCACGAGCTGCCACCGTCGGCGAATCCCAATCTCGTGCCGGTGGCGAGCCTCTCCGATCTCGACCGGCGCGTATTGAAGGAAGCGCTGCGCCAGGTGCGCAAGCTGCAGCAGCGCCTGGCGCTCGACTATCCATGAGCGTCGCCCGCCGCATTCGCGACGGGATCGCCGCCATGTTTACGCGCGACCCGGGCCAGGGCGGCCGCTGGGTCGTCGTCGATACCGAGACTTCGGGACTCGACCCCGCGCGCGACGCGTTGCTCGCGATCGGCGCGATCGCGGTGGACGGCGCCGGCGTACTCATCGACGACAGCTTCGAGGTCGTCCTGCGCAACGACGCGGGGAGCGACGCCGCCAACGTCGTCATCCACGGCATCGGCCACGAGGCACAACGAGCGGGAGTGCCGGCAAGCGACGCATTGACGGCGTTCGCCACCTATGTGGCGGGCGCGCCCTGCGTGGGATTCCACACCGATTTCGACCGTACGGTCCTGAAGCGCGCATGCGCGGAGGCCGGCGTCGACGCGACGTTCGCGCCGTGGCTGGACTTGGCGCACGTGGCCGCGGCGCTCCTGCCTGACCAGCACAACCGCGGCGGCCGCAGCCTGGACGACTGGCTAACGCACTTCGCGATCGGCACGACGGCCCGCCATTCGGCGGCCGGCGATGCGCTCGCCACTGCATTGCTGCTGCTGCGCTTGCGCGTGATCGCCGCCGCGCAGGGCAGCCGTGGCTTCGCCGCGCTGGCGCGGCTTGGCCGGCAGCACCGCTGGCTCGGCAGCAGTTGATGGGGCGCGACGCGACCGTCATTGCGCCCCGCGGGCATTTCGTAACCGCAATCGGGAGTGCATCATGAGCTATTCGTTCATCGGCAAGTTCCCCGCGAAGCGACTTCGTCGCATGCGCCGCGACGATTTTTCGCGCCGGATGATGCGGGAAACGAGGTTGACCGCCGACGATTTCATCTATCCGGTATTCGTGCTCGACGGGACCCGGCGCGAAGAGCCGGTGGCGTCGCTGCCCGGTGTTTCGCGCAAGAGTGTCGACCTGCTGTTGCGTGATGCAGAGGCATGCTTGGCGCTCGGCGTGCCGGCGATCGCGCTGTTCCCCGTGGTGGCGCAGGACCAGAAGTCGCTCGATGCCGCCGCCGCGTGGCATGCGGAAGGACTTGTCCCGCGCACCGTGCGCGCGCTCAAGGAGCGCTTCCCGGACCTGGGCGTCATCACCGATGTCGCGCTCGATCCGTACACGACGCATGGGCAGGACGGCATCATCGACGATGCCGGGTACGTGCTGAACGAAGTCACCGTCGCCGCGCTGGTCAAGCAGGCGCTATGCCACGCCGAGGCCGGCGTCGACATGGTCGCGCCGTCGGACATGATGGACGGCCGCATCGGCGCCGTGCGCACGGCACTCGACGGTGCCGGCCACGAGTTGACGCGGATACTCGCGTATTCGGCCAAGTACGCCTCGTCGTTCTATGGTCCGTTTCGCGATGCGGTGGGATCGTCCGGCAATCTCGCGGGTGGCGACAAGTACACGTACCAGATGGATCCAGCCAATACCGACGAGGCGCTGTGGGAGGTCCACTTGGACATCCGCGAAGGCGCCGACATGGTGATGATCAAGCCGGGCCTGCCCTATCTCGACATCGTGCGGCGCGTGAAGGATACATTCGGGATGCCGACGGCCGTCTACCAGGTGTCCGGCGAGTACGCGATGCTGAAGGCGGCCGCGCAGGCAGGCTGGCTCGACGAGCGTGCGTGCGTGCTGGAAACCCTCGTCGCGATGAAGCGCGCGGGAGCGGACGCGATACTGACGTACTTCGCGCTCGACGCGGCGCGCTGGCTGGCGCAAGGGTCGGCCCCCTCGAAGGCAACGAAGGCATGACGCTTGGCTTGCCGTGGAGACGGACGAAGTCCGCGGCGGCACGGTCGGAAGCTCAGTGCGCGGCCTGAACGCGCACGACGCCCCTGTTCCAAGTCCTACTCGCGCGCGGCCGGCAGGTCGCATCACCATCGGCCAACGTCAATGAACCGACGCTGTCAGGCCGACCCGACCAACTCCGCCAGGTCGTCGATACCGAGCCGGACCTCCTCGTTGCCATGCCGGTCGCGCCGCGGCCGTTGGCGCGCATCGGCGAGAGCGCGCACCGACAGCCGCAGCCCGCCGTGCGGCGTGTCGACGAAAAGCTCGGCGGCGCCGTCGCGATCGGCATGCATCGCGCGATAGGCCACGCCGGCATTGAGCAGCGCGAGTTCGACCAGCTTGCCGTCGGGCGCGGTGAGGTCGAGCCGGATGTCGCTGTGCGCGGTCGCCCAGCCGGCGGCGACGCCGCCGGTCAGCAGCGGCGCGAACTCGGCGAGCCGCCGCATCCAGCGCAGCGCCTCCTCGCGCTGCTCGCGCAGTTGCCGCGCGTGCGCTTCGCCGCCGAACAACGCATGATATTCGGACAGCGCCGTCGCCACCTCGTCGTCGCCCGGCAATGCCTCGCGCTCGGGCAGCATCAACTGTCGCGCCGCCTTACGCTTCGCCAGCGTCCAGTCGGCAATGCCATGTTCGGCGATGAGCCGGGCGGCGACCTGCGCGATGCGCAGGCGGTTCTGCAGCGCGCCCCGGTCGCTGGCGAGTGGCCGGTCGCGACCCGGCGATGACTCACGCTGCCCCATAGCGTCAACAGGCCCTAGAAGAGTTGGTCGCGCACGTCCGGCGTCGCGCGCCCGGGGGTGGCGGCTGGCGCGAGCGAATCGGCCCGCGCGGCGGGCGGGTACTCCGCGAAAAAGTAGTCGCTGACGGTCCCCGCGTCGTCGCGCAAGCCCGTCTCGGCGTTGACGCGGACGGAAATGAGGCCCTCGGGCGGTGTCAGCGGCTTCTCGGGCACGCCCTTCAATGCGCGCTGCATGAAGTTGATCCAGATCGGCAGCGCGGCCAAGCTCCCCGTTTCGTTGGCGCCAAGCGTCTTCGGCTGGTCGAAGCCGATCCACGCGACGCCGACGATAGAGGCGTTGAACCCGCAGAACCACGCATCCACGTTTTCGTTGGTCGTCCCGGTCTTGCCGGCGAGATCCTTCCGCCCCAGTACCTGCGCGCGGGTGGCCGTGCCGTACGCGATGACGTCGCGCAATAGCGATGTCATCACGAATGCGTTGCGCGGATCGATGGCGCGTTCGGCGTTCGTGCCCGCCACCACGGGCTTGGCTTCGGACAGCACGTTGCCGCGGGCGTCGGTGACGCGCGCGATCAGGTAGGGCGCCACGCGGTAGCCGCCATTGGCGAAGACCGCGTACGCGGCCGCCATCTGCAGCGGCGTCGCGGAGCCGGCGCCCAGCGCCATCGTCAGGTACGGCGGGTGCTGCTTCGGGTCGAATCCGAAGCGCCCTATGTAATCCTGGACGTATTGCGGACCGATCGCCTGCATCACGCGCACCGTCACCAGATTCTTCGACTTGGCGAGCGCGTTGCGCAGGCGCATCGGGCCCTCGAACTTGCCGTCGTAGTTCTTGGGTTCCCAGTCCTCGCCGCCGGCTTTGTCGCCCGGCACGAAGAACGGCGCGTCGTTGATGACGGTGGCGGGCGAGAACCCCTTTTCCAGCGCTGCCGAATAGATGAACGGCTTGAACGACGATCCCGGCTGGCGCTGCGCCTGCGTCACGTGATTGAACTTGCTCCGTTCGTAGTCGAAGCCACCCGTCAGCGCGATGATCGCGCCGTCGAGCGGCGAGATCGCGATGAACGCCGACTCGGCCTGCGGCAGTTGCGCGATCGACCAGCGTCCCTTGTCGTCGCGGGTGAGGCGAACGACGGCGCCGCGGCGGACGCGCTGGGCAGCGGCGGACTTGTCCGTCAGGTTGCGCGCGACGAACTTCAACCCGTCGCCGGTGACGGTGACGACGTCGCCGGAGGCGAGCACCGCGCGGACTTCCGTGGCGGAGGCGTCGAGGACGACGGCAGGAAGGAGATTGTCGCTATCTGCCGTTTCCTGGAAGACGCGGTCGAGCGCATGTTCCTGTTCCGCCTGGTCGGAAGGCAGGTTGACGTAGGCCTCGGGGCCCCGGTAACCGTGACGGCGGTCGTAGTCGATGACGCCTCGCCGCACTGCAGCATAGGCGGCCTCCTGGTCAGCCATCAGTACCGTCGTCCACACGGTGATGCCCTTGGTATAAGCATCCTCACCATAGGCGTCGAAGACGACCTGGCGCGCCATCTCTGCCACCGACTCGGCGTGGGTGGGAAGCGAGTCGCGAATACCCTGACGCACCGAAAGTGGCGTGGTTTGTGCTTCCTGGAATTGGGCATCGGTAATGAACTTGAGCTCGTGCATGCGACGGAGCACGTACAGCTGCCGGGTCTTGGCCCGCTTGGGGTTGGACACCGGGTTGAACGCAGAGGGTGCCTTGGGCAATCCCGCCAACATGGCCGCCTCCGGGATCGTGACGTCCTTCAACGGCCGGCCGTAGTAGATCTGTGACGCCGCGGCGAAGCCGTAGGCGCGCTGCCCGAGGAAGATCTGGTTGACGTACAACTCGAGGATTTCGTCCTTGGTCAGATTGGCTTCGATCTTCCACGCGAGCAGCACTTCCCGCAGCTTGCGGGTGACGGTCTTTTCGCGGGTCAGGAAAAAGTTGCGGGCCACCTGCATCGTGATCGTGCCGGCGCCCTGCTGGGTTCCCGACGCCAGGTTGGCCATCGCCGCGCGCGCGACGCTCAAATAGTCGACACCGCCATGTTGGTAGAAACGCTCGTCTTCTGCGGCCAAAATAGCCTGTTTCATGACATCCGGGACTTCGCGGATCGTCACGATGGCCCGCCGTTCCTCCCCGAACTCGCCGAGGAGATCGCCTTCGGCCGACACCACGCGCAGCGGTATTTTAGGCTGGTAGTCGGTAAGCGCTTCCAGAGAGGGAAGCGTAGGCCACAACAATGCGAGTACGAACGCGCCCAGCAAGGCGCCGACGACGCCCAGGCCCAGCGCCACCGACAGCAGATAGACTATCCAGCGCTTCAGCACGTGGGAATATAACTTGCGTAAGGAACCATGAATGTCACTTCCTTGGACAGAAAGCCACAACGACCATCCGCAGAATCCGGAAACAAATTGACAAGGTTCATACTTGCTGCCAGAGTTTAATGTAATTTGTCAGCATCTGGCCTTACCCTGCCATGATCGCCGAAAAGTTCGCCACCGCCCTCGACTTCTTCAAAACGAAGCCCCCATCGCTGATCGGGGTCGATATCGCATCGACTTCGATAAAGCTGGTCGAATTGTCGCAGACAGGCAAGGGGACTTTTCGCCTGGAGCGGTACGCCATCGAGGCGCTGCCGAAAGATACGGTGACGGACGGCAACATCGTCAACCTCGACCAGGTGAGCGATGCGCTGAAGCGCGGATGGAAGCGACTCGGCAGCCGCAATCGCAATATTGCCATGTCCCTTCCCGCGGCCATGGTGATCACCAAGAAGATCATCGTCCCGGCCGGCCAGAAGGAAGAGGAACTCGAGCTGACCGTCGAGGCCGAGGCGAACCAGTACATACCCTTTGCGCTGGACGAGGTCAACCTCGACTTCCAGATACTCGGCCCGGCCCCCAACAATCCCGACGAAGTCGAGGTGCTGATCGCCGCCTCGCGCAAGGAAAAGGTCGAGGACCGCGTGGCGATCGCGGAGGCCGCCGGCCTGAAGCCGCGCGTGATGGACGTGGAGTCCTACGCGACACAGGAGGTGTTCGGCCTGATCGCGCCCTCGCTGCCCGCCAACGGGCGCGACCAGAACATCGCGTTGGTCGATATCGGTTCGCATGTCACGCACTTCTATGTATTGCGCAACAACCAGTTCCTGTTTTCCCGTGACCAGGCGTTTGGCGGCAACCAGCTGACCCAGGATATCCAGCGCGCGTTCAACCTGTCGCCGGAAGAAGCCGAGTCGGCCAAGAAGAACCAGGGGCTGCCCGAGAACTATGACAGCGACGTGCTGCAGCCGTTCATGGAGACGCTCGCGCTCGAGATCACGCGCGCGCTGCAGTTCTTCTTCACGTCGACGTCGCACAACCAGGTCGACCAGGTGGTGCTCGCGGGCGGCTGCGCGGCCCTGCCGGGGATCGACGAGCTGGTGTCCAAGCGTGCCGGTGTGGCCACGGTGATCGCCAACCCGTTCGCGTCGATGCAGGCGTCCGAACGCATCCGGCCGCGGCAGCTCGCGCAGGACGCCCCGATGCTGCTGGTGGCCACCGGCCTCGCCTTGCGGAGCTTCGAATAATGGCCGGCGTCCGCATCAATCTACTTCCCCACCGGGAGCAGAAGCGCCAGGCGCGGCAGCGGCAGTTCATTTCGCTCGCGCTGTCGCTCGCGGTGCTGGCGGTGGCGATGGTGGCGCTGGTGCTCGGCATCCTGGCGGCGCAGATCGAGAACCAGAAGGACCGCAACACGCTGCTCACCAAGGAAATCGCCAAGCTCGACGAGCAGATCAAGGAAATCGACCGCCTGCGCGACCAGATCCAGGCGGTGCTGGCGCGCAAGCAGGTGGTGGAGACGCTGCAGTCCAACCGCAGCGAGGCCGTGCATGTCCTCGACCAGCTGGTCCGGCAGCTGCCGGACGGCATCTACCTGCGCAGCGTCAAGCAGACCGGCGAAAAGGTGCAGATCACCGGCTACGCGCAGTCGAACGCCCGCGTGTCCACGCTGATGCGCAACATCGAGGCCTCGCCCTGGCTCGGCAACCCCGAACTCATCGAAATCAAGCTCGTGCCCGCGCCGGGCGTGAATCCAAGTCGCGATCTCAAGATCAACGAGTTCATCCTGAACTTCGTCGTCAAGCGCGCGTCGGCCACGGAAGCGAGCGCACCCGCCGTGCCCGCGGGCACGCCGCCCGCCGCGCCGCCCAAGACCAAGGCGTCGGCGCCCTCGGGCGGGAAGCAGGCATGAACCTCGACGACCTCCGCCGGCTGAACATACGCGACGTCGGCAACTGGCCGACGTTGCCAAAGGTCGCGATTCTCCTCGTGATTTTCGCCGTCATCGTGACGGCGGGTTTCTTTCTCGACTGGAAGGAGCAGTGGGACGCGATCGAGGTCGCCGAGGCGCAAGAGGTCAAGCTGAAAGAGCAGTACAGCCAGAAAAAGGCCAAGGCGATCAACTTCGAGCTCTATGTCCAGCAGCTGAGCGAGGTGGAGCAGTCGTTCGGCGCGCTGGTCAAGCAGCTGCCGAATCGCGCGGAAATCGACGCGCTGCTGACCGACATCAACCAGGCGGGGCTCGGCCGCGGGCTGCAGTTCGAGCTGTTCCGGCCCGCCACGCAGGAAAAGATGCAGGACTTCTACGCCGAACTGCCGATCAGGATCCGCATCACCGGCAACTACCACGACATGGGCGCGTTCGCGAGCGACGTCGCCCAGTTGCCGCGCATCGTCACGCTGAATGACCTTGTCATCGCCAACGACAAGGGAGTGCTGTCGCTGGACGCCGAAGCCAAGACGTTCCGCTACCTGGACGAAGAGGAAATCGCGAAGCAGCGCGCGGCGGCGAAGGCCAAGGAAAAGGGTAAGGCGAAGAAATGAGCGCACGGGTCGCTCCGCTCCTGATCGCCGCAGCGCTGCTGGCCGGATGCGGCGGCGAAAGCCACCAGGACCTGCGCGTGTGGATGGCCGAGCAGGGCAAGGGCGCGCGCGGCAAGCTCGACCCGCTGCCGCAGATCCGTCCGTACGATCCGTTCGCGTACAACGCGTTCGACCTGCCCGACCCGTTCAAGCCGAGGAAGATCGAGCCGACCAAGGGCACGAGCAAGCTCGCGCCCGATCTTGCGCGTCGGAAGGAGCCGCTCGAGGCCTTTCCACTCGAGTCGCTGTCGATGGTCGGCACGCTCGCGCAGAACAAGACCGTGTATGCGCTGGTGCGGACGCCGGACAGGGATGTCTATCAGGTCCGCGCCGGCAATTACGTCGGCCAGAACTACGGTGTCGTGACCGGCATTGGCGAAGGCGAGATCATGCTCAAGGAACTTGTGCAGGACGGCGCAGGTGACTGGACAGAGCGCTCAAGCACGCTGCAGTTGCAGCAGGCCGACGGAAGACCACAGGAGCGCAGAAGATGATCGCGTTGAACGGCATTCGACTTTCCCGCGAGGCGATAGCCTGGCGACGAGGATGGGGAGCCGCGCTCGTCACCTTGTGCGCGTGGGCCATCGCGAGCTCGGCGGTCGCCCAGACGGCGAACAGCATCGACGGCGTGACCGTGTCGCGCGCCAGCTCCGGACGCGTCGTCGTGCGCTTCCAGCTGAAGAGCCCGCCCGCCAATCCACCGGCGAGTTTCTCGATCAACAACCCGCCGCGCATCGCCCTCGATTTCCTGGATACCAGCAACGGGCTCGGCGCGACGCAGCGCACCGTCGAAGAAGCCGCCTTGCGCAGCATGAACGTCATCCAGGCCGGCAACCGCACGCGCGTGGTGTTCAACCTCAACAAGCCGCAGTCGTTCGAGTCGCAGGTCGATGGCAACGTCGTGGTCGTCACGCTGACCGACCAGGAGCAGATCAAGGCCGGCGCGGAAAACGTCCAGCGCTTCGCCGAGGCCAAGGTCGGCGAAGTCCAGCATGCGCTGCGCGACGTCGATTTCCGGCGCGGCCGCAATGGCGAAGGCCGCCTGGTCGTCGACCTGTCCGACAGCACCACCGGCATCGACATCCGCCAGCAGGGCAAGACGCTCATCGTCGATTTCCTGAAGACTTCCGTGCCGCGCAACCTCGAGCGCCGCGTCGATGTCGCCGATTTCGGCACGCCGGTGCTGACGGTCGACACGTTCCCGCAGGGAAGCAACGCGCGGATGGTCATCGAGCCGAAGGGCCTGTGGGAGCACTCGGCCTACCAGACCGACAACCGCTTCATCCTGGAGGTGAAGCCGATCCTCGAGGACCCGAACAAGCTGATCCAGGGCTCGCGCGGCGGCTACAAGGGCGAGAAGCTGTCGCTCAACTTCCAGAACGTCGAGGTACGCGCCGTCCTGCAGGTGATCGCCGATTTCACCGGCCTCAACATCATCACCAGCGACACCGTCCAGGGCAGCCTCACGCTGCGCCTGAAGGACATTCCGTGGGACCAGGCGCTGGACATCATCCTGCAGACGAAGGGCCTCGACATGCGCAAGAACGGCAATGTCGTGCTCATCGCGCCCCGGGAGGAAATCGCGCTCAAGGAGAAGCAGCAGCTGGAGAACGCCATCCAGATCGGCGAACTCGAGCCGCTCGTATCCGAGTCGTTCCAGCTGAACTATATCAAGGCGCAGGACATCCTCAACCTCATTACGAGCAACCGGCAGCAGCAGTTTGGCGCCGGTGCCGGGCAGACGGCCACGACGGGTGGCCAAGGGTCGATCATCTCCAAACGGGGCGTGGCGATCATGGATCCGCGGTCGAACATCCTGTTCGTCACCGATACCGCAGCCCGCCTGGAGGAAGTACGCAAGATCATCCGCCAGATCGACACGCCGGTCCGGCAGGTGCTGATCGAAGCGCGCATCGTGATTGCCGGCGACCGGTTCAGCCAGCAGCTCGGCATCCGGTTCGGCCAGCAGACCGGATTCACGTTCGCCAACGGCAAGTACTCGGCGGGCTCCAGCGGGTCGCTGTCGACGCAGCCGGTCGTGAAGACGGAAGGCGACCGGCTGATTCGCGAGACGCGCACGCAGACGCCATTCGAGCTCGCGTCGGGCCTGGCCTCGGCGGGCTACTCGGACTCGCCGCAGCTCAACGTCAACCTGCCGGTGCCGAGTGCTGCCGGACAGCTCGCGCTGACGCTGATCAATCTCGGCAGCGGCAACCTCATCAACCTCGAACTGTCCGCGCTCGAAGCGGATGCGCGCGGCAAGGTCGTGTCGAGCCCGCGGGTCGTGACGGGGGACAACCAGAAGGCGGCGATCGAGCAGGGCACGGAAATTCCGTACGTCACGCCCGGTAGCGCGAATTCGCCGGCGACCGTGCAGTTCAAGAAAGCCGTGTTGCGGCTCGACGTCACGCCGCAGATCACCGCGGACGGCCGCATCATCATGGTCGTCGAGGTCCGCAAGGACACGGTCGGCCAGTATGTGCAGCTGGGCGGCGGCTTCTCGGTGCCCTCGATCGACACCAAGAACGTGATCACGCAGATATCCGTCAACAACGGCGATACCGCCGTGATCGGCGGCATCTACGAGGAGACGATCCGCAACGATGTGACGCAGGTGCCCTGGCTCGGCAACATTCCGCTGCTCGGCTACCTGTTCAAGCAGACGGGCAACAGCAGCGAAAAAGCCGAGCTGCTGATCTTCCTCACGCCGCGTATTGTCAAGGACACGGTAACATCCGTGCGGTGAACGAGGCGACCGGCAGCGAAAACGCTGCCTTCCCAATCCCTGCCCCGGTGCCACTTCACCGGGGCAATTTGTTTCTGGTCGGGCTGCCCGGCGCCGGCAAGTCGACGCTGGGCCGGCAGCTGGCCAGGCGCCTACATCTGCGCTTTGTCGACGCCGACGCGGAGCTCGAGCGGCGCCTCGGCGTGTCAATACCCACGATTTTCGAGATCGAAGGCGAGTCCGGTTTCCGCGACCGCGAGGAAGCGACGATCGCCGAACTCACCGCGCTCGAGGGGATCGTGCTGTCCACCGGCGGCGGCGCGGTGCTCCGGCCCGCCAATCGCCAGCGGTTGAAGGAAAACGGCACCGTCGTCTACCTGCACGCGGACCCGGCCACGCTGTGGGCGCATATCCGGCACAGCCG
>JBDTNR010000066.1:0-11112 GCA_039933655.1 Betaproteobacteria bacterium
GCGTGTCGAACGCCACGCGCACGAAGCCGTGGATCGACACCTGGTGCATCTTGTACAGCGACGTGTACATGAGGCGGGCGATCAAGCCCTGGATCAGCAGGTTGCCGCCGATCAGCGTCCCCATCAGCGTGCCGACGGCCGACAGTTCGCCGAGCGACACGAGCGAGCCGAAATCGCGAAAGCGGAATTCGGGCAGCGGCTTGCCGGCGAGGCGCGCCTTGATCGACTTGCCGAGCAGCGTTGCCTGCTGGTGCGCCACCTGCGCGCGCGGCGGCAACATCGCGCCCGCCTTCTGGCCGAGCCACGGCGCGGCCGCGCAGTCGCCGAAGGCGAAGATCTCGGGATCGCGCGTTGTCTGCAACGTCGGCAGCACGACGAGCTGATTGCCGCGATTGACCTCGAGCCCGTCGAGTTCGCGCTGGATGCCGGGCGCCATGATGCCCGCGGCCCAGACGATGAGGTCCGCCGGATAGAACGCGCCGCTCGCCGTGTGCACGCCATCGGCGTCGACTTCGGTGACGCGCTCGCCGGTGCGCACGTCCACGTCCAGCTTCTGCAGCAGTTCGGTCGCGGCTAAGGCAACGTGCTCGGACAGCGGTGGCAGGATGCGCGGCGACGCCTCGATCAGCGTCAGCCGGATGTCCTCCGCCGGATTGAGGTAGTCGAGGCCGTAGCCGGCGTGCGCGCGCGTCGTCTGCCGGATTTCCGCCGCCAGCTCGACGCCCGTTGCGCCCGCACCGATGATGACGATGTTCACCTTGGGCGTGATGCCCGCGGCCGCGCGGCCGTCGGCGCGTACGCATACGGCGAGCAGCCGTCGATGAAAGCGCTCAGCATCAGCGAGCGTGTCGAGCGAAATCGGATGCTGCGCGGCGCCGGGCACGCCGAAGTCGTTGCTGACGCTGCCGAGGCACAGGACCAGCGTGTCGTACGGCAGCGTGCGCCGCGGCAGGATCTCCTCACCCTCCGGCCCGATCACCGTGTCGAGCGTGATTTCGCGGCGCGCGCGATCGAGTCCGCAAATCGCGCCCTGGCGGAACCGGAAATGATGCCAGTGGGCGATGGCCAGGTAGTCGAGGTCGTGCGCATCGGCGTCCATCCGCCCCGCTGCCACTTCGTGCAGCAGCGGCTTCCAGACGTGCGTCGCGTTGCGGTCGACCAGCGTGACCTGCACCGGTCCGTCGCGCCCGTAGCGGTCGCCGAGCAGCGTCGCCAGCGGCAACCCGCCCGCGCCGCCACCCACGACGACGATCCGGTGCTGGTCTTTAGTCGTTGCCGCCATCGGTCATCCTCTCGCCGGCATCTTACGGGCAACCGGCGAGCGGCGCATAGGAACTGCCGAGCGTGTTCCACGTCGACGGGAGCGACAGGCACGGCCTGGTGTCGAGCGGGCGCAAGCCGGCCGCCGCCGCGGGCGGCGGTGCCAGCAGCGCATCCGCGAAACGCTGCTCGAGCGGCCGCGCCGGGCGCCGCGGCGCATCGGGATCGCGGCCTTCCACGACGATGCGTTCGACGTACAACGGTGTCTGGCGCGCGCGTTGCGCTTCCGCGGCTTTCGCATCGAACAGCACGCTGCGCGCGGTGGAGGCCGGCGGCGATCCCGCCGCGGGCGCCGTCCGCAGCGGCAGCGGTTGCGCGCCGGCCGCGACCACGATCGCGGCCGCCACTGTCGCCGCCAGGCCGCGGATCATCGGCGGCCGTTTGCGGCCATCACCACTGCGATGCGCCGCCAGGTCTCGACGCCGGACTTGAGCGCGAAACCGCAGGTCGCGACGCGGTCGGCAAGCCACTCGCTCGGCAGCGACAGCGGCGTCGGTGGCGGCAGTGCGAAGTGCGCGGCGCCCACGACGTCGAGCACGTCGCCAAGGACGGCGAAGATCCGGTCGTACGCGAAGTCGATGCGCTCGACATCGGTCAGCGGCGCGCCGAAGCGCAGCCGGCGGTCGCCGGGCCCGAGCTGGCGGAGATGCGCGAAAAACGGCACTCGCGCGCGGGCGGACAGGCGCTGTACGGGAACGGCGGCATGCATCAGGTCGGCACGGAAATGTCGCGAACGCCCATTGTCCGCCCAATTCTCCCGGCTGCCGGTGCCGTCGCGCTCATCGTCCCAGCACCAGGCCTTCGCGGCGCGGGTCGGTGCCGCCTGTCCATCCGTCGCGAGTGCGCACGATCGCCTGGGCGCCGCTTGTCATGTCGATCGTGCTCACCGGGGCGCCCAGCGCGCGCAGTTTCGGTGCGAGATGCGCGACGGCCGTACCCAGTTCGAGCTCCGTCGGCCCGTTGCGGCTGCCGAAGTTCGGCAGGTCGATCGCCGCCTGCGGATCGAGCTTCCAGTCGATGATGCCCACGAGCGTCTTCGCCACGTAGTTGATGATCGCGCTGCCGCCCGGCGAGCCGGTGACGATGGCGACGCGGCCATGCCGGTCGTAGGCGATCGTCGGCGCCATCGACGAGCGCGGGCGCTTGCCGCCCTCGACGCGATTGGCCACCGGCTTGCCGTCCGCTTCCGGCACGAACGCGAAATCGGTCAGCTCATTGTTGAGAAGAAAGCCGCCGCGCGTCATCAGCCGGCTGCCGAACGCGTTCTCGATCGTCGTCGTCATCGACAAGGCGTTGCCGTACCGGTCGACGATCGAGACGTGCGATGTCGAAGGCAGATCGAGCGCGGCACTGGTGCCCCAGGCGACGCGCCGCGTCCGCTGGTCGCGCTCCGGCGGGTCGCCGGGCAATGCGGGCCCCATGCTGGCGCCGGTACGGATCAGCGCCGAACGCGCGCGCAGGTAGGCGGGATCGAGCAGCCCCGAAGGCGGCGCGTAATACGCGGGATCGGCGGCGTAGACACTGCGATCGGCAAAGGCCAGCCGTCCGGCTTCGCTGAACAGGTGCACGCTCCAGAATCCCGCCGGCTCCATCGCCGCCATGTCGAAGCGCTCGAGCATCTTCAGCATCTGCAGCACCGCGATGCCGCCCGACGACGGCAGCGGAAATCCGCAGACGCGGTAGACGCGATACGTGTCGCAGACCGCGTCGCGCCTGACCACCCGGTAGCCGGCGAGATCGGCAAGCGTCAGGTCGCCCGGATTGAACGGATGTTGTGTCACCGTCTCCACGATGTCGCGCGCGATGTCGCCCGTGTAGAACGCGGCGGCGCCGCCCGCGGCGATCGCCCGCAACGTCCGCGCATAGGCGGGGTTGCGCAGCGTCGTGCCGACCGGCAGCACCTTGCCGTTGGCGTCGAAGAAGTACTCGCGCAGCCGCGGCTGCGTCATGTGCCGCTCCACGCCGACCAACTGGTGCAGGCGGGGCGACATCGCGAAGCCGCCTTCGGCGAGCGCGATGGCCGGCGCGAACAGCGCGGACCACGGGAGCCGGCCATGGCGGCGATGCATGGTCTCCAGCAGCCGCACGACGCCGGGAACGCCGACCGACCTGCCGCCGACGACGGCATCGAAAAAATCGACCGGCTTGCCGTCTTTCAGGAAGCGATCGGGCCGCGCGGCCGCGGGCGCCGTCTCGCGTCCGTCGTAGGCGACGATCCGCCTGGTGCGCGCGTCGTGCCACAGCAGCAGCGCGCCGCCGCCCAGTCCGGACGACTGCGGTTCGGTGAGACCGAGCACCAGCTGCACGGGAACCGCCGCGCGCGAGGATCGCATGTCCAGCCGCCGTCGCATGCGCATTGGCGGTCGCGACCAGCCACTGGCGCGCCGTGACCGGCTGCTTGACAGTCCAGCCGGACGGGTGCTCGGGCGCAATCGTCTGCGCGAACGCAGGGGCGGGAGCGAGGAGCACGGCCAGCAGGCAGATCCGAAGCCTGTTGACGACAGGAAGGTACAACGCGATATCCACGATGCGAAGCGGCTGAAAGCGCCGATTGTAAGGGACGCGCCGCCTTCGCTGCGCCGTAGTACCTGCGGTGTCGACACCGGTCAACCGCTCAAGGCCAGCCCCTGCGCGAAGCCGGCCACCGGCGGCGCGCCGTTCGACGGGAAACGCCTGCGTCTGCTTGCGCGCGCGATGGCTTCGGTGCAGAGTTGCGGCGCTATCGCACCAGCGGCTGCCGTCGCCGCCAGCAACGCCGTTCAAATCGGGAAGAACATGCAGCGACTATCAGAGGCTCGGCGTTCGCGTTGGCCGCAGGTCCGGCCGCGCCTCGGCGCGGTATTGCTCGCCGGACTCTTCGGCACAGCCCTCGGCGGCACCGCCCAAGCCGGCCTCGGCACCGCGGTCGAGTTCTACAACGCGAAGATCAACCACTATTTCGTCACCGCCTACCCCGAAGAGGCGGCGGCGCTCGACGCCGGCATCAACGTCAAGGGCTGGGCGCGCACCGGCGGCCAATTCACCGTGTTCACCGACCCCGCCGAAGGATTACAGGCGGTCTGCCGGTTCTTCGGCACCCCCGGCGTCGGACCCAACTCGCATTTCTACACGGCGGATGCTGCCGAGTGCGCGAAGGTCAAGACCTACCCGGCGTGGACGTTCGAAGGCATCGCGTTCCACATTCCAACGCCGGCCAACGGACAGTGCGGCGGCAACTATCCTGTCTATCGCAGCTATTACTCGGACCAGATTGCCGACGCCAACCACCGGTTCACGGTCGATCTGACGGCGCATGCGCGCATGGCAACGCGGCGCGGCGACATCCTGGAGGGGATCGTGATGTGCGCGCCGGTGACCGACGAGGAACGCGAGGCCGACGCCGTGCGCTTGCTCGAGCAGGCGTCGCTCGGACCGTCCGAGGCACTCGTGCAGGAGGTCAAGGCCAAGGGCAGCGAGAAGTGGCTGGACGAGCAGGTCCCGCTGAACGTGACGCGCTACACCCAGCTGCCGTTCTGGGAACAGCCGATGGACAACTCGCTGTGCAAGAATGACGAAACGCTGCCGGTCACACCCGACAAATTCTGCCAAACCAACAAGTCGAGCCCATCGCCGGTCGGCTGGGAGTTCTTCCGCCAGTCGAGGACCGCACCCGATCAGTTGCGCATGCGCATGGCGCACGTCTGGCACCAGATCTTCGTCCATTCGGCCAATGGCGGCGCCTTCGAAGCGTACGCGAACGCGGACTTCCAGCAGCGACTTCGCGACGGCGCCCTCGGGTCGTTCGAGAACCTGCTGCTGAGATATGCGCTGGCGCCGCAGCTCGGCCAATACCAGAACTGGGTCAAGAACGTCCCGGAGCACGACGGCATCCGGCCCAACGAGAACTTCGCGCGCGAACTGCTGCAGCTCTTCACCCTCGGCGTCAATCTGCTCAACGAGGACGGCAGGCCGAAGCTCGACGCCAAGGGTCAGCTCGTCGCCGCCTATTCGCAGTCCGATATCGAGGCGCTGGCACGCGTGCTCACCGGTTACACGTTTCCTACCCGGCCGGGTCAGACGCCCGACTTCTGGGGGAACCGGAACTACTACGTCGGCGACATGATTCCGTTCGACCAATGGCACGACAAGGGCGCGAAGAGTGCGCTGGCCGGCCGAATTCTGCTCGGCGCGGGCGGCGGCGCGGCGACCGAGATGCGCGTCGCCATCAAGGCGCTGGTCGATCATCCCAATACGCCGCCGTTCATCGCGAAGCAGCTGATCCAGAAGACGGTGACGAGCTCGCCCACCCCCGGGTACGTCGCGCGCGTCGCGTCCGTGTTCAAGGACAACGGCAAGGGGCTGCGCGGCGACCTCGCGGCAGTGACGCGCGCCGTGCTGCTCGACCCCGAGGCGCGCGGGGCGCGCAAGATCGATCAGGAATACGGCCGCATGCGCGAGCCCGCGCTGCTCTGGACGGCGATGATCCGGGCGCTGGACATCACGACCGACGGCATGCAGCCCTATAGCCAGGGCTGGCAGAGCAGCCAGATGCTGTTCAACGCACAGACGGTGTTCAACTACTACCCCGCCGACTACACGCTGGCCGGTGGCGGAATTCCCGCACCCGAGTTTGGCATCTACACGTCGGCCGAGTACCTGAACCGCGCCAACCAGGTCAACGATCTCCTCTACAACGTCGACCAGTCGTGGTCGCAGCATCCGCTCTGGGGCTGGGGGCCCGTAGGATACGTGCCGAATGCCGTCGGCACCCGCAGTCCTCCGCTCTCGGCATTCGTCGCGGACGCAGCCAATCCCGATGCGCTCGTGGAACGGCTCAACCGCCTGCTGCTCCACGGCACGATGGCGCCCGCCGCACGCAAGACGGTCGTGAACGCCGTGGCGAAGGTCGACGCCGCCAACCCGGTCCGCCGCGTGAAGATGGCGCTGAACCTGATGCTGGTCTCGATCGACTACCAGGTGCAAAAGTGAGCGATCCTATGAGCGCCCAGGCGCGTCGAGCCCGCCTCCAACTCACCTCGCCGCAGCGGCGGAAGCTGCTCAAGTTCGCCGCCGCCACCGGACTGCTTGCGGCCGTCGAGCGCAACTTCGCGCTCGCGCAGTCGGCGTCCGACTACAAGGCGCTCGTCTGCGTGTTCCAGCAAGGCGGGAACGATGGCGAGAACACGCTGATCCGCCACGACACCGCCGGATACCAGACTTACGCCGCCACGAGGACCGTCGCTTCGGGGATCAACATTGCGCAGGCACAACTGCTGCCGGTCCAGCCCGCGCGGGGTGGGCCCGCCTATGGATTTCACTCCGCGTGCGGGCCTTTGCAGACACTTTTCAACCAGAAGAAGCTGGCCGTCGTCGCCAATGTCGGCATGCTCGCGCAGCCGGCATCCAAGCCCGGGCTGGAGACGCAGGGCGCCCCGCGGCCCGCGAACCTGTTCTCGCACAGCGACCAGGAACTGGCGGTCCAAAGCGCCGTCCACACCGGCTTCGAGCGGGTGGGTTGGGGCGGGCGCATCGCCGACCTGCTCGACGCGGCGAATCCCGGCACGCTGTTCCCGCCGATGATTTCCACGAACGGACTGCGCACGTACGTCACGGGGCGAACATCGGTGCCGTTGACGGTGCCGTCCAACCCGTACTTCACGCTGTACAGCAGCGGCGAGGGGCATTACCAGTACGACGTGC
This sequence comes from Betaproteobacteria bacterium, assembly GCA_039933655.1. Lineage (GTDB taxonomy): Bacteria > Pseudomonadota > Gammaproteobacteria > Burkholderiales > Casimicrobiaceae > VBCG01. Next base: position 7,000 of record JBDTNR010000066.1, read on the forward strand.
TGCGCGATGCCGCGCTGCGCGAGATGCTGGCACAGAGCCGTGGCAACCTCTACGACGTCGTCGCGCAGCTGTACGCCGAGGAAGGCATGGCTGCGTCGTCGGTCGTGTTTCCGATCCTCCAGAACAAGAACTCGGTCGTGGCGCCCTTCTTCGCGAGCCTCGACACCGACGTGGGCCGGCAGTTCAAGACCATCGCGCAGCTGATCGAGGGCCGCGCGCAGACGCAGATGCGCCGGCAGGCGTTCTACGTGCATCAGTGGGGCTACGACACGCACGGAAGCCAGGCGAGCATCCAGAGCGGCCTGCTGCAGGATTTTGCCGCCAGCCTCAAGGCGTTCCAGGACGCCATGGAAGCGCTGGGTCTGGGTGGAAGCGTCACGACGTTTTCGCTGTCGGAATTCGGCCGCACGTTCAAGCCCGCGAGCAACCAGGGTACCGATCACGGCTGGGGCAACTATGCGTTCGTGATGGGCGGCGCGGTCCGGGGCGGCGACATCTACGGCACAGTGCCCACGCCGGCGCTGAACGGCCCCGACGACCTCGGCAAGGAAGGCCGCTGGATCCCGACGACGTCGGTCGAGCAGTACGGCGCGACGCTTGCCCGCTGGTTCGGCATCGCCGAGGGCGACCTGCCGTACATCTTCCCGAACATCGGCGCGTTCGCGAACACGAAACTCGGTTTCATGGCGTAGCTCCGGCACGCGGGAACCACGCAGGGACTACCGGAGCGCGCCTCGGCTTTGCAGCGCGAAATGGATTGAAATGCCCAAGTCGTGCGCGTCGAACGCTGCGACGCAACGCGCGGGGGCCGGTGGCCGTCTCCGCGGCGCGCCCCCATCGACGGCCGGCCGAATCGCCCTGTTCGGCGGGGTTGCGTCCGTACCCCGGCCCCATACGGGACTCCACCCACTTGCGCACTGGACGCCCGCGGCGTTAACTTTCGCGCTACACCTTGGACGGCGCGGCGGCGGAAACATCCACATGCGGTCCCTTCGGGAGGCACGCCATGCGCACAGGAGTATCCCCCTCGCGACTTTTCGCGGTCGCAATGCGCGCAACGGCGGCGCTCCTGGGGTTCGCATGCGTTGCCGGCAACCTGCCCGCTCACGCCGGCCTCGGTAACGCGGTCGAGTACTACAACGCGAAGAACAACCACTACTTCCTCACCGCGTATCCCGAGGAAGTCGCCGCGCTCGACACCGGCACCAACGTGAAGGGCTGGACGCGCACCGGCGGCCAGTTCACGGTCTTCACCGAGTCCGCCGAGGGGCTGTCCGCCGTTTGCCGCTTTTTCGGCACGCCGGGAGTCGGTCCCGACTCGCACTTCTACACGGCCGACGCGGCCGAATGCGCGAAGGTGAGGACGTACCCGGCGTGGACGTTCTAGGGCATCGCGTTCTACATACCGATGCCGACCAACGGACAGTGCGGCGGCAACTACCCGGTATACCGGAGTTACTACTCGGACCAGATTGCCGACGCCAACCACCGGTTCACGGTCGACCTCACGGCGCACGTGCGGATGAACACTCGCCGCGGCGACATCCTGGAAGGCATCGTGATGTGCGCGCCGGTGACGGACGAGGAGCGCGAGGCGGACGTGGTGCGGTTCCTGGAACAGGCCACACTCGGTCCGACGGAAGCGCTGGTGGCGGAGGTGAAGGCGAAGGGAATCGAGAAGTGGCTCGACGAGCAGCTCGCGATGAACGTCACGCGGTATACGCAGCTGCCGTATGCCCAGCGCATCGCCGATCCGTCGATTTGCGGCGACAACATGACGCCGCCGGTTACGCCCGAGAAGTACTGCAACTTCAACACGCAGCAATCGTGGCCGGTAGCCATGGAATTCTTCCGGCAATCGCGCAATGCGCCCGACCAGCTGCGCCTGCGCATGGCGCACAACTGGCACGAAATTTTTGTCGCCCAGGACGCGCAGACCTACGCCTTCGCTGAATTCCACATGCAGGCCAGCTGCGCAACGTCGCGCTGCTCATCGAAGGACGTGCGCAGACCGGGCTCAAGCGACAGGTATTCTACGTCGGCCAAGGGGGCTACGACACGCACGGCAGCCAGGCGCGCCAGCATCAAATGCTGCTGGACGAACTCGCGCGCGCGATCAAAGCATTTCAGGACGCAATGAGCGCCATCGACATGACGCGCAACGTCACGGCCTTTACGCTATCCGACTTCGGACGCGCCATGAAGCCTGCAAGCAATAGCGGCACCGATCACGTCTGGGGCAACTTCGCATTCGTGATCGGCGCCGCGGTGAGAGGCGGCGATTTCTACGGGACCGAACCGACGCAAGCGCTGAACGGGCCGGACGATTTCGGCGACAGCGGCCGCTGGATTCCCACGACGTCGCTCGAGCAGTACGGCGCGACGCTCGCGCGCTGGTTCGGCATCGCGGAGGGTGATTTGCCCTACGTCTTTCCGAACATCGGCGCGTTCGCGAACACGAATCTCGGATTCATGGCGTGACGGCACGCGGATGACGCGCGCTACTTCGCCGGCGTCGGCGCCCGATCGACGGCCGCCGTGCCGGCGGGTGCGGGCGGCGCGAGGTACAACCCGGGTTCCGCGGGCGCGGGCAGCGACAACGGCGCCAGCTTGCCGCAACCGTCGATCTGCGCCCAGCGCGATGTCTCGAAGCCGCGCGGCAGCGGCAGGTGCGAATAGCGATCGATCTCTAAGCTCAACAGCGTGCCCACGCGGACGCTGGCCGCACATGCATCGACCAGCGTGACGCGGATGCGCGCCGGACGCGGCACGAATCGCTCGCCGACGCGCACCGAACCGAGCGGGAAGCTGCGCTCGCGCGCGTCCAGGATGTCCTGCGTGCGCAGCGGCCGTGGACCCATCTCGAACGTCTCGCCCACCGGCATCCGCAGCACCCATTCCTCGGCGATGCCCGGCTCGCCGCTGCGGCGTACACGCGTGCCCGCATTGGCGGCGATCTCGTCGCTGCACCGGCGGCGGCACGGCGACCTCCAGAACGGTCCCATGCCGTTGCCGATGTTCGGCACCAGCGCGCGGACGTCCCAGGTGTCGATGCGCGCGCCGGACTCGTCGAGCGTCTCGTAGCGCAGACGGGCGAGCGTGCCGATAGGATGAAGGCGTGGCCCGATCGCCGGCCCCATGGGCGGCTCGCTGTCGACCATCGCCGTGGTGACGAGCAGCCGTTCGCGCTGCACCGGATCACGCGGCAGATTCGCTTCGGCGGTATCGAGCGCAATGTAGGCGTCCTGCCAGCGGACGCCACTGCCGTGGAAAGACGACGCCAGCCATCCGCCGAACGGCGTCGGATAGATCACGGCGAGCGCGATGGCCGGCACCACGAGCCACCATGCGCGCGACGTGCGTGAGCGTACATTTGAAACAGGTTCGGGCATTCGGAATCGTCGGGCGCGTGTGTCCATTCCACTGTACGCAGGTCCCGATCGGTCCGGAAACGGCGCGGTCCCGCCTGTCAACGCGCGATGCCGGCGTTCGGGGTCGGCGTCGGCAACCTTGCACGACGAGACGCCGTGATAGTGGCCTGGGCGATCGATGCCGGCGTCCCGCTGCCTTGAGTGGACGACTTCGTCGTGACGTTGGTCGGCCGGCCACAGCCGATCGCGCATCGCGCGCGAAAATTCAAACGAAAGGGCAGCGGGTTCTCCGCTGCCCTTCTGGCCTTGCTCGTTGCCGGTGCCAAAATGGCGTCGCCGGCAATGCCCGATGCGTTACTTCAGGATGATGATCTCCACTCGCCGCGCTTCGGCGTCGTTGCCGGCGCCCTGCGTCATTTCGGGCTTCGCCATCTCGATCCTGTCCTCCGCGATGCCTACGGACTTAAGGTGATCGCGGACGGCGAGCGCGCGCGTCTTCGCGAGCTCCTGGTTCTGCTCGAGACTGCCCACCGCATCGTGGTAACCCGACACCTTGAGCTTGTCGCCGCCGGCCTTCGCCTTGTCGGCCAGCGGCGCGAGCGTGCCGGCGGCGTCGGCTGGCATGTCGGACTTGCCGGAATCGAAGTAGAGCTTGACGACCTCGATGGTCATCAGGGCGACCGGCGCCGTCGCCACCACGGCGGGCTGCGCCGTCGTAATCGCGGCGGGCGGCGTCGTGATC
>JBDTNR010000067.1:0-11080 GCA_039933655.1 Betaproteobacteria bacterium
CATGCAGCGGCCTGCAAAGCCGTCTACGCCGGTTCGATTCCGACCTCCGCCTCCAGCAATTCGCTTGGCGGTTTGAATGACCAACCAGCCGAGCACCAGTCTTTGTTTCACTCGGCAGCAATATTGCCGCGTTCTCCGGCGGCGGGCGGCGCCGCCGCGGCTGTTCCCGACGCCCGCAAGGGTGCCGTGTTGGTAGGCGTCCCTTTGGATGATTGCTGTTCATCCACGCGCGCAACCGCCTTCACGTCCCCTTCGAGGGGTTGCAATTCCTGTCCGTCGATGCTTGCACCGCGTAATTTCGACACGTTTACGGCCCGTACATGTTCACCGGCTGATTGTTGGTCAGGCATATCCAGCACTGGCCTTTGGCCGCGGCATCGACCAGAATCGAGTAGGTATTCAGATGCGGCGCCATCGCATCCGCCGACGCGTAACTTGCGCTGCCGTCGGGGTTGCGCACGAGCGTCGAGACACGCACCGGCGCACCGGGGAACGTACTGAAGTTGGTCCAGTTCAAGTCATTGCTATAGACCTCGATTTTTCCGATCGAACTGCCGATGACGGGCGACTCGAAGTACACGCCCTGGAACGCCTTGCCGCCGGTGTTCCAGCCCTGGTTCACCACGACGCCCTTGATGTCAATGGTACCGGCGGCCTTGAACACGATGCTGCCCGGGAACACGAAGTCGTCGGTCCCGCCGTCTACGAGTTGCAGGTTGCCCGTGGCCTGGACGATCATGCTGCCGCCGCCGAAGGCGGACTCGGGTTGTCCAGGTGGCCACACCCCGCCCGGTTGCAGCACCGCGTTGTTCTGCGGCGCCGTGTAGCCGGCCGGCCACGCCGAAGGCATCCATACGGAGACGTTGCCGTTGGCCATCAGGTTGAGCACCTGCGGCACGTTGCCGTAAGCGTTCAGGACTAACGATAGCGAGTCGCCGGTACCGGGGAAGAGTTGCAGCGAATTGGACAGAAAAAAAGTGCCGTTGACCGGGTTTTTTGCACTGCCGAAGGTGGCGATGGCGATGGTATTGCCTTTGAACGCCCCGCCACCGCTGATCGCTGCGCCATAAAGCCCGAGCTGCGTGCCACCATCTGCCACGCCCGCATTGATGATGTTTGCCCCACCGATCCAGTTGTTGCCCAATGTATCGAGGACCAGTCCGCTCGAAGACTGCATGACGCCGCCGGAGCCCAGGTTGATTCCGGCCGCATTCGCCACGTAGAGCGCCGGAGGCGCGGCGCCGTTGCCGCCCTGCCCGACCAGAGCGCCGCTGATGGCGCTGACTGCGCCGTTGGCATTCCTGAGCACGACGGACTGACCGGCGCCGCCCGAGCGGATCGTGAGCGTGGTTCCGGGCGCGAGACTCAAACCCTGCCAGTCGATCTGGGCAAAGGAACCCGTGACACCAGGCGTCGTCCCCAGCTGGATGAGGACGTTGGGCTGAAAATTCGAAATCGTGTTGCCGTTCAGCGTGGCGCCCTCGACCATCACCGTGCCGTAGGGATTGGCAACGATGGTGGCGATACCCGCACCGGCTGGTGTCGTGCTCAGCACCGTCTGCCCGGTCATCCATGCCTGCCGGATCAGGCGCCCGCATTGGGCCGAGTGGTAGCCGGCGTTGGTTTCCAACTGCGACTTGCGGGCCAGCACGCCGTAATAGGTCTTGGACTTGTCGATCCACGGATAGAACCCGAAGGCACCGGCGCTGCTGTACGCGTGATCGCCAACGGTCGGATCGTCTTCCACCCAGTGGCCCAGCGAGTAACCCCAGACCTCGCCCGTGTCGGCTGAACTGACCGGCGAATTCACCGCCGTGGTGGGGCATGACGTGGGATCGGCGCAGACCTCGTGCAGTCCGAGCGAGTCCTTCATGACCAGGCTGCCGCTCAACATACTGCGCAGGAAGGCCCCATACCCCGAGGCGTCGGCCTTGATGCCGCCGGCGAGATTGACGTTGGCGTAGTCGAATCCGAAGTCGCCGACGGTCGAGGCGACTTCACTCGTCAGACCGCCCGAGTTCAGACCACCAATTCCCATTACCGACACCGCGTGATTCTCAAAGTGCCCGCTGCCGTATGAGAACTTGCCGATCGTTCCAGGGATTTGACCGGTCTGCGTTCCCAGGCAACTGGCGATGGTCGTGGACGGGAGCGCGTTACACGCGCTGTCGTTGAATTGGGTGTAGCCGCTGGTGAAGTTCAGGTAGGGCACGTCCGCAGTACGGACACTGCCCACCTTCTGCAGCACATAGGTGGAATAGACCCACTTCGATGCCGAGGCGATCGGCATGATCGTTGTCGACTGAACACCGGTGCCCACCGCACCTGAGACCTCGGCGCCATTGACATCCCCGATTTCCCAATAGAAGGCGCCCAAGACCCCTTCGGCGCACATTGGGTTCGCATTCGCCGTTGCCGTGGCCGCGGCTGCCCGTTGCGCATCGGTGGGCGGCTCGAGCCGCGGCGACGCTTTCGAGGCATCGGAACCAACGCCAAACGACGCCACGATGAACGCGAATGCGAGAGCCAACGTCACGCGTTTTGGATTGATGGCCATGACACCTGTCCCTCAACGATTATGGATGACCTCGAATGAGGAGTGGGCGGACCAACGGACGCTTCTCAATGTTGCATTTGGCACATTTGACGATGCTATACCGTTCCTGGATCGCGAGCCCTGGCTGGTTGCAAAGAGTTACACCGCGTAACCGCGGTGACATGCCTGCATTCGACGAGTCTCGATTCGTGCGGCGTCAAGTGGTCGAGACTCTAATGCGGCCGCACGGAGTCGTAGTGCTGGCGCCAGGCGTCGATGATGACCTGAGCTTCGTGGAGAGCGCGGAACCATTCAATGCTCAGGCATTCGTCGCAGAATTTGCCGTTGAATGACTCGTTGGTACCGTTCCGCCAAGGCTTGCCGGGGTCGACGTGGGCAGTCTCGATACGGGCCTCGGTGAGCCAGCGAGGATCGCGTTGCCTCAGTACCGCGCATACAGTGGAGCATCGGCGCTCGATCGCCGCTTGACCAACATCACCAAACCCCAATACTCTGGTTCGTCGGGTTGGTTTTCAGTCCTTCATGGTGACCCGCGAGGACGTCGACATGTCGTTGCCAATCCCAATGTCCTCTACCCGACTGATCGCGCGGCGCATTGCACTGGCCTGTGCTGCCGCATTACTGATAGCGTCGACGGCCGGCAATGCCTATGAACTGCCTTCCTTTCCCCCATCCACCTTCTGGTCGACAGCAATCGGCGGGGACGCGAAGCCCATCCCTGAGCCCGGCGATGATCTTTATGCGGCCATCACCTATCAGGAGCAACCAGGAAGGCCCGTTGGCGGAATTTCCCCGAAATCCATTGCCGCCTACGGCACGTTGACGCGCATACCCTTTACGGCCAACAACGCCTTCTGCGCGGGTTCGTCGGGCATTGCGTTCGATCCTTCCACCCGGTTTGTGTACTTAAGCGGTGGCTTTGGCAGCCCGGGCCGCCTGTGCGGATTCGCGATCGATCCGCTCACGCATGCATTCACGCCGATTCCCGGCACGCCAATCGCCACCAGCGCCAATCAGCATGGAGTCGCGATCGCGCCATCCGGCTGTTTCCTGTATGTGGCCGGTGGCTCGGCGAGTGGCAATGTGTCGGGATATGCGATCGATCGGGCAACGGGTACGCCTTCGCCGTTGTCGGGTTCGCCATTTGCCACCAATGGCGCTCTGCCGCAGCCGATCGTCATCGACCGTGCCGGTCGCTTTCTGTACGTTGGTCAGGGTGCCGGCAACTTCGACGGTTCGATTGCCGCCATGGCGATTGATGCGGCGACCGGCACCCTTGCGCACATTCCGGGCTCGCCTTTTCCGCACGCCCCTGACGGCCGCGAAGTTGGGGCGTTGGCGCTCTCGCCCGATGGCCGTTTCCTGTTTACCGGCGGAGGACTGGCCGTCTACGCCGTCGACGCCACCACCGGCGCGCTTACCCGAATCAGTTTTCAGGCGGGTTATTTTTTCGGCATAGCGGTGGACCCGACGGGGCGCTTCCTGTTCGCGGCCGATTACTTTGAAAGCCTCGTACGAACGTTTTCGATCGCGGCCAACGGCGTGCTTGCGGCAGTGGGCACCCCCCAGCCCATCGGTGCGCAATCGCGGGCCATCGTCAGCGTCAGTGATCTCGTCTACGTCGCGTCCGGCGCCGACAACAATGTTCACGGATTCAGACTCAATCCGGCATCCGGGGCACTGTCTCCCGTTCCGGGCTCCCCGTTTGCTTCGACCGCCAAGCCGGCCGCGATCACCGCGCATGCCAATCTTGAGCAATCGACACAGATTGACGTCGGCGACAATTTCACGGCGCCACTGGGCGGCTATGGCGGTACTCCGCCGTTCACGTGGTCCATTGCAACCGGCGCATTGCCCCCGGGCCTCTCACTCAACGCCAGCTCGGGCGTGATCTCCGGTACAGCTGCGGTGGGTGGCGACTATCCGTTCACCGCCATGATCACCGATAGCGCGGGTGCTACGGGAACCGCCCCCAAGGCCATCACCGTCGTCGGCGGCACGACGCCAGTCGCCGTCATGCTCGTCGAGTTTTACAACCAGTCGCTCGACCATTATTTCATCGCGTATGTGGCCGACGAGATCACCAAGCTCGACAACGGCACGTTCAAGGGTTGGTCGCGGACCGGCTTGTCATTCAAGGGCTACGCAAGCGCGGCCAGCGGGACGACCGCGCTTTGTCGCATCTACATCCCGCCCGGCAAGGGCGACGGCCACTTCTTCGGGCGTGACGCGGCCGAGTGCAATGGGACGATGACCAAGAATCCGGCATTCATCCTTGAGTCAGCCGCGTTTTTCTACGAATTTCCGCCGACACTCGGCAATTGTGCGGCGGGACAAGTTCCGGTCTTTCGCGTATTCTCGAATCGCGCGGACGCCAACCATCGCTACACGACCAGCCGCGCAATTCGCGATCAGATGGTGGGCAACGGGTGGTTGGCCGAAGGCGATGGTGCCGACACCGTAGTCACCTGCGCACCGCAATGATCGTCGTCGATGCCGACGGACGTTCTACCCAACGGCCAGGACTGCGGAACCGGACGCCCGCCAGGCCGCGATCGACAAGGCGAGTGCAAAGCGCGCGCGCGCGTTCCATGAGGAGCGGCGCCATCAGGAGGCTTGCCATCGACAAGGCGCTCCGCGCGGGCAATGCGCAGCCGACCTGGAGTAGCCACGGATACTCCGGCTCGACGTGGATGCCGCCACATCAATTCAAGGCCGACGTGAAGCCGGTCAGGCCGTCGCAGCCGCCGAGCGTGCCGGTGACGCAGTCCCCACGAACTTCGACAGTCGCTCCGCAATTTTTATGCAATGGACCCGTCGACGGGTCTTCGGCCCCGCCGCGGGATAATGAAGCAATCGTGCAGTGCCTACCAGGTGGCAGAGGAGGTTTCAGATGACTACGAATGCGCACGTCAGAACCACCAGCGGACGGGGACGTCTTTTCGACAGTGTGCTGGACACGGTGGGCGACACCCCGTGCATCCGTGTCAACAATCTCGGGCCGGATCACGTACGCATCTACGTCAAGGCCGAGGCCTTCAATCCGGCATCGTCGGTCAAGGACCGGTTGGCGCTCAACATCATCGAGGCCGCGGAGCGCAACGGCACGCTGAAACCCGGCCAGACGGTGGTCGAGGCCACCAGCGGCAACACGGGGATCGGCCTGGCCATGGTGTGCGCGCAGAAGGGATACCCGCTGGTCGTGACGATGGCGGACAGTTTTTCGATCGAACGCCGCAAGCTGATGCGCATGTTCGGCGCCAGGGTCGTGCTGACGCCGCGCGCACAGAAGGGCCTGGGGATGTACCGCAAGGCGGTCGAACTTGCGCAGGCGAATGGATGGTTTCTCGCACGTCAGTTCGAGACGGACGCCAACGCCGAGATCCATGAGGCCACGACCGCGCGCGAGATCATGGGCGACTTCAAAGGCGAGCGCCTCGACTATTTCGTCAGCGGATACGGCACCGGGGGCACGGTAACCGGGGTCGCTCGAGTGCTCCGCCGGGAACGCCCCGAGACGAGGATCATCTTGAGCGAACCGGTGAATGCAGCGCTGGTTGGAAGCGGCCGCGCCCAGGAGCGCGCCGTCGACGGATCGCCCGCTGTCACGCATCCGGCCTTCGAGCCACACCCGATCCAGGGCTGGACGCCGGATTTCATTCCGCTCGTACTGCAGGAAGCCGTCGACCAGAAATACTATGACCAATTGGTGCCGGTCTCCGGCGCGGACGGCATCAAATGGGCGCGGGCACTGGCACGCAAGGAAGGGATCTTCACCGGTATTTCCGGCGGTGCGACCTTCGCCGTTTCGCTGCAGATCGCCGAGATGGCCCCGAAGGGCTCCGTGATCCTTTGCATGCTGCCCGACACGGGCGAGCGCTACCTGACGACGCCGCTCTTCGAAGGCATCGTGGAGGACATGGACGAGGAGGAACTCGCGATTTCGCGGTCAACGCCGGGGTACCAGATCGTGTAGGCGCCGTAGTGGGGCCCTGCCCGCCCGTCTCCAGCAACGGTGTCTCTCGTCCCGCATTTCGTACCGATCCGCAGTCGAACATCCGGCACCATCTTGACCCAGGAAATGGGGAGTGCCATGAAGCGGAGAAGGTTCGCAGAGGCGCAGTTCGCGCACTGAACCGGCAGCTTGGCGCCTCAGCCGCCGCGCGTATCCCCGGCGTTGTCAACGTCACGGATCGTGGGCCGGCCGCGTAACCCGCCCGGCCGGCGAACCACCACCGAAGGCCCCGGCGCGCGTTCGTCGGGCTTGGGCGCGCAGGCGCCGCAACTTTCGCAGCTGCCGCAGCCGCTCGCGGTAAGGCGCCGCGCGAGGTCCGCGGCCGTGTCGTCGGCGAGCCGACCATGGCGGCGCACCCAGCCGATGAGCGCCTGCGCACCACGTGCGCGCCAGGTACGGGGCATCAGCTTCCACGCCGAATAGATTGCGGCGAGCGTCACCATAACGACGACGGCGATGGTCTGCATCATGAGCTTCAGCCACCGCCGGTGAAGAACAACGTCAGGCGATAAGTCACAAAGGCCGCGAAGTACGCGAGTGCAAACAGGTAACCGGCCATGATCAGCGGATATCGCCACGAATTGGTCTCGCGCCGGGTGATCGCGAGCGTGGATATGCACTGCGGCGCGAAGACGTACCAGGCGAGAAGCGAGAATGCGGTCGCGAGCGGCCAGCCATTGCCGATCATGGGCGAAAGCTGCTCGGCCAGCTCGTTGTCGACGCCCGACAACGCATAGACGGTGCCGAGCGCACCGACTGCGACTTCGCGCGCCGCCAGCCCTGGCACGAGTGCGATCGAGATCTGCCAGTTGAAGCCGATGGGTGCGAACACGTATTCGAGCGCATGACCGAGCCTGCCCGCGAAGCTGTACTGGATCGCCGGGCCGGCGGCGTCGGGCGGAGGCGCGGGGAACGTCGACAGGAACCACAGGACGATCATCAGCGCGAGAATGATGGTCCCCACGCGTTCGAGGAAGATGCGGGCGCGCTCCCACAGCCCGATCGCCAGATTGCGCGGGTTGGGCCAGCGGTATGACGGGAGTTCCATCAGCAGCGGATGGTACGTGCGCGACCCCGTGAAGCGCTGCATCACGTAGGCGACCGCCATCGCGCCGGCAATTCCGGCGATGTACAGCACCAGCAACACCAGGCCCTGCAGGTTGAATAGCTGGCCGACCGTGCGCTGCGGCACGAAGGCGCCGATGATCAGTGCATACACGGGCAGCCGCGCCGAGCAGGTCATCAGCGGCGCGATCATGATCGTCGTGAGCCGGTCGCGCGCGCTGCTGATCGTCCGGGCCGCCATGATGCCCGGCACCGCGCATGCGAAGCTGGACAGCAACGGAATGAACGAGCGCCCCGAGAGCCCGACGGTGCCCATCACCCGATCGAGCAGAAACGCCGCGCGCGGCAGGTAACCCGAATCCTCGAGAAACAGCAGGAACAGGAACAGGATCAGGATCTGCGGCAGGAACACGAGGACGCTGCCGACGCCCGCGACGATTCCGTCGACCAGCAGGCTGCGCAGCAGGCCGTCGGCCATATGCGCCCTCAGAAAATCTCCGCCAGCGCCGACCAAGCCCTTGATCGCGTCCATCGGCGGGCCCGCCCAGCTGAACACCGCCTGGAAGATGAGGAACAGCGTGCCGGCGAGGAGCAGCAATCCCCATAGCGGATGCAGCAGCACACGGTCGAGACGATCGTCGACGCTTGCGTTCACCGCCGGCTGGCGCACGCCCACGGCGAGGATGCGGCGCACCTCCCGATACGTCGCCGCGACTTCGGCGCTGTCGGGCGCGTGCCATGGCGTCGCCGCCTCCGACCAAGCCGGGACCTGCGCGAGTTGCGCGATCAGGCCGTCGGCGCCGCCCCGCCGAACGGCCACGGTCTCTACGACCGGTGCGCCCAGTTCGCGCGCGAGCGCCGCCGTGTCGATCACGATGCCCCGTCGCCGCGCCACGTCGGTCATGTTGAGTGCGAGCACGATCGGCACACCGAAGCGCCGCACCTCGACGACCATGCGCAGGTTGAGCGTCAGGTTCGTGGCATCGGTCACGCAGACGATGAGATCCGGCTTCGACTCGCCGGCGAGCGCGCCCAGCACGACGTCGCGCGTGATGGCCTCGTCGGCGCTGGTCGGGTTGAGGCTGTAGGCACCGGGCAGGTCGAGTATCGTCACGAGTCGACCGTCCGCAAGGCGCAGTTGCCCCTCCTTGCGCTCGACGGTGACGCCGGCGAAATTCGCGACCTTCTGGCGGCTCCCGGTGAGCAGATTGAACAGCGCCGTCTTGCCGCAGTTGGGGTTGCCGAGCAACGCGACGCGCAGGGGGATGGCAGCGCTCATGGGTTGTGGTCCACGGCGTCCACGGCGACCAGCACCTGTTCGGCTTCGAACCGGCGCAAGGCGAAGGTCGTGCCGCCGATGCGCACGGCGACCGGCTCGCGCCCCGGATGGCCCTGCGCGATGACCCGCACCGGTTCGCCGTTCATGAAGCCGATCTCGAGCAGGCGTAAGGCGAGTTCGCGCGATTCCTGTGTCGCGCCGGTGGGCCGCACGGCCACCACGCGGGCCGGCACGTTCAACGGCAATTCGGCCAGCGTCAGCGAACGCGTCACCTGCGGGGCGGACCGCACTGATGGCGAGGTCGCGGTGGGTCGAGGGAGGTCATCGGGCATGGCGACGGTTCGGCAGTCGAACCCAGCGTGCACAGGCGTCGTGAGACTTGGCGCTTAATGCGAATGATTCGCATTATATACCACTTCGGGAATTGGCGATAGCGCGCCTTCCCCGCATGAATAGTCGGACAGCGCGCCGACGTGGATGCGTGCCGGTTCGACGACGGACATCACCGCGTCCCGCCCCCATCAGGTGCGGTCAACCTGCGGACTCAGGAGTTCCCGGAAGCGCATCCTCGAAAATGTCCGTTGTGCGAGTATTCCGCCCGGCCAGCCACGTTCGACACGGACCCGTCCCATGATCTTCGGCATGTCGTTGACCGCGTTCACGCACCTGCATGTGGCCTTGAGCCTCATCGGCATCGTCGCGGGTTCGCCGTCGCGTTCGAACCAATGCGGTCGCGGCGCTCCTCGCGCTGGACCGTCGCCTTTCTCGCGACGACGATCCTCACCAGCGTGACGGGATTCCTCTTTGCGTTCACCCAGGTCCTGCCATCCCACGTCTTTGGCGTGATTTCGCTTGCGGTGCTGGCGCTGACGATCGTCGCGCTCTATCTCCAGCAGCTGCGCGGCGCGTGGCGCTGGATCTTCGTCGTCAGCGCACTGTTCGTGCTCTACCTGAACGTGTTCGTCCTCGTCGTCCAGGCGTTCCTGAAAGTGGACGTGCTGAAGCCGCTGGCGCCCACGCAGACCGAGCCGCCGTTCTTAATTGCGCAAGGCGTGGTACTGCTGCTGTTCATCGCGCTGATCGTCGGCGGCGTCCGCTCGTTCCGGCCACCCGCGCCGTCGCTGCAGTAGTTCAGCCCGCGGCCGACCACGCCCGCGCGACGGCGGCGACCTTCGCACCGCTTATGCGAGATAGAGGTGGTGGTGGCGCAGGTGCGTTTCGACGAAGGTCGCGATGAAGTAATAGCTGTGGTCGTAGCCGACGCGGCGGTTCAGCACCAGCGGCACGTCGGCGCGCGCGCGCGCCGCCTCCAGCAGTCCGGGTTTGAGTTGCACCTCCAGGAACGAATCCGCCGTGCCCTGATCGACCAGGATGGGCGGTCCGCGCCATCCGCGATCCTCGATGAGCGCAGCGGCGTCGTAGGCACGCCACGCCGCGCGGTCGTCACCCAGGTAGCCGGACAACGCCTTCTCGCCCCACGGGCAGTTCGTGGCGGAAGCGATGGGTGCGAAAGCCGAGATCGTGCGAAAGCGCCCCGGGTTGCGCAGTCCGATGACCAGCGCGCCGTGGCCGCCCATCGAATGGCCAAAGATGCCGGCGCGCGATGCATCGACGGGAAACTGCGCCGCGACCAGCGCCGGTAGCTCCTCGCTGACATACGTGTACATACCGTAATGCGCAGCCCATGGCGGCTGCGTCGCATCCACGTAGAAGCCCGCGCCCTCGCCGAAATCCCACGCATCGCGATCGCCCGCCAGACCCAGTCCGCGCGGGCTGGTGTCGGGCACGACGAGTGCCAAACCAAGCTCCGCGGCCACGCGCTGCGCGCCGGCCTTGGCGATGAAATTGTCCTCGGTGCAAGTCAATCCCGACAGCCAGTACAGAACCGGCACCCGCGCGGTGGCTGCCTGCGGCGGCAGGAAGACGCCAAAGCGCATCGGCGACGCCGTCGCCTGCGCGTCGTGGCGATAGACGGATTGCGTGCCGCCGAAGCTCTGGCTCTGCGCGACGCGTTCGACCGTCATCAGTAGCGGACGACGCTGCGAATCGATTCACCCGAGTGCATGAGATCGAACGCGTCATTGATCTGGTCGAGCGGCATCACGTGCGTGATCAGGTCGTCGATGTTGATCTTGCCTTCCATGTACCAGTCGACGATCTTCGG
>JBDTNR010000068.1:0-11032 GCA_039933655.1 Betaproteobacteria bacterium
CCGCATCAATACTGGCTTTGCGGCTTGCGGACATCGAATAAACCGGACACTACTGCTCTGACCCCTATCACAATTATTACAGCTCTGACCCCTATCGGAGCTCTGACCCCCATCAATACACGAACGCCTCCGGAAAGAACCACAGCAGCACGGCGGTCATCGTGACGTAGCGTGCGAACTTGCCGATCGCCATGTAGAGGAGGCAGGGCCAGAACGGTAGCCGCAGCCACCCTGCCGCCGCACACAGCGGATCGCCGACCACCGGCAGCCACGACAGCAGGCAGGCCTTGGCGCCGAAGCGCTCGAGCCAGCGCAGCGCGCGCGGATGCGCATGGCGCCGGTGCGTCACGTGTTCGTACGCGCGCTCGGCGCCGTATCCCATCCACCAGGTGATGGCGCCGCCGATCGTATTGCCGGCGGTGGCGACCAGCACCGCCGGCCAGAACAGGTCGGGATTGAGCTTGACGAGGCCGAACACGGCGGGCTCCGACCCCATCGGCAGCAGCGTGGCCGACACCAGCGCGACGACGAACACCGTCGACAGGCCGTACTTTGGCAGCGCCAGCGCGGCCAGCAGCGATGGGATCCACGCGTCCATCGCCGGCTTCGACCGTCGTCCTGCCCGCTCGCCTATGGTCAGCGCCGGATGCGGCGCTACCGCTCGTTGGCGATGCCGTGCAGCACGTGCCCGGATGGCACGTGCTCCGAGGCCGATTCGACGTGCCGCGTCTGGTCGTCGAAGAAGAAATCCGGCTCGAACTTGCGCAGGAACTCGCCCTTCGCTAGGCCGCCCAGGAACATCGCCTCGTCGACATCGATGTTCCAGTCCATCAGCGTGCGGATCGCGCGCTCGTGCGCGGGACTAGACCGCGCGGTGACGAGCGCCGTCCGCAGCCGCATCGGCACGTTGCCCTGATGCGCGGCGAGCTGCAGCCGATGCAGCGCTTCCAGCAGCGGCTTGAACGGTCCGGGCGGCAACGGCCGCCCCGCGTGATCGGCCTCGTGCTTCTGGAACGCATCGAGCCCTTCGCTGCGAAAGACCCGCTCGGCCTCGTCGGCGAACAGCACCGCATCGCCGTCGAACGCGATGCGCACCTCGTTCGGATGCGAGTCGGCCTTCGTCGATTGCGTGTAAACGAGCGCGGCGGGAAAACCCGCGATCAGCGCTGCGCGCACGTCCTCCTCGTTGGCCGACAGGAACAGATTGGCCTTGAGCGCCTCGAGATAGCCGAACGGCGAGCGGCCGCGCGTGAACACGCCGCGCTCGATCGAGAGCCCCGCGCCCTTCACCGAGCGGAATACGCGAAGGCCCGACACGGGATCGTTGCGCGAGAGGATCACGACGTCGACGCGCTTGATGCCGTCGCCGTTGAACGCCTCGAGCTTGCGCACCAGCCGGTAGGCGACGCCGGGTTTCGCCGGCTCGTCGAGCCTTGAGAGCTGCATCTGCATGTAGGCGCGGTCGTCGCTGGTTTCGAAGACCTGGTTCTCCTCCTCGAAATCGAACAGCGCGCGCGAACTGATCGCGACGACGAGTTGCTCAGGGGGATCGGGGGCCGCCATCGGAAAAGTATACGCCGGAGGGTCGGCTCCGGCAGCCGACCCTCCGCGCCGAAAATGTCTATACTGCGCGACGGAAGATTCGGGTTGGCCGCGCGGCAACGGCGGCGCCGAATTCGCGGCAGGCGGACAGAAGATTCGCCATCCCGCACCCACCACTGGAGGAAACATGAAACGACTGTTGCTCTGCGCCCTCGCGCTGCTGCTCGCTCCCGCGCTCGTCCAGGCGCAGGCGTGGCCCACCAAGCCCGTCAAGCTCGTCGTCCCGTTCCCGGCGGGGGGCGGCACCGACGCGTTCGCGCGTCCACTCGCCGCGTACCTGTCGCAACAGATGGGCCAGCAGTTCATCATCGACAATCGCGGCGGCGCGGGCGGCACCATCGGCGCGGATATCGTCGCCAAGTCGCCGCCCGACGGCTACACGTTCCTGGTCGGCGCCGTCCACCACACGATCGCCGTCAGCGTGTACGCCAGCCTGCCGTACTCGCTGGAAAAGGACCTGATGCCGGTGACGATGGTGGCGATCGTGCCCAACGTCGTGGTGCTGCATCCGAAGGTACCGATCAATTCGATCACGGAGCTGATCGCGTACGCCAAGGCGAATCCGAACAAGCTCAACTACGCGTCGGCCGGCAACGGCACGTCGCATCACCTGGCGCCGGAACTCTTCAAGTCGATGACGGGCGTGCAGCTCAATCACGTGCCGTACAAGGGCGCGGGGCCGGCGATGCAGGATCTCGTGGCCGGCCAGGTCGACCTCATGTTCGACGGCATGGGCAGCAGCGCGCCGCAGATCCGCGGCGGCAAGCTGAAGCCGCTCGCCGTCACCACGGCGACCCGCTCGCCCGCATTCCCCGATGTGCCGACGATGCGCGAGGCCGGCGTGCCGGGCTACGAGGTGACGACGTGGTACGCGTTGTGGGCGCCCGCCGGTACGCCCGTCGACATCGTCAACAAGCTGCAGCAGGAAGTCGCCAAGGCGATGGCCCGGCAGGAAATCAAGGACATCTGGGCCGCACAAGGGGCCGGCCTCGGCGGCAATACGCCGGAGCAGTTCGGCGCGTTCGTGAAGGTCGAGGTCGTGAAGTGGGCCAAGGTCGCGAAGGACGCGAACATCCGCATCGACTAGGGTAGCGCCCAAGGTGCCGCGTCCGCGCGATCGCGGCGCGGCGCGCGTTTTTAATCTCTAGTGGTCGGGAGCACGCACGACGGCCTGCTCGGCCTCGGGCGAGACCGGCATCGCCGCGAGATCGGCGAGCGCGACGGGCTTCACCGGAAAGCGCGACCGGTAGTGACCCACGTCGGCGGGCGTGCGGCGCTGCTCGGCGGCGATGATCTCGGTCACCGTCAGACCGCACATCCGGCCCTGGCACGGACCCATGCCGCAGCGCGTGTACGCCTTCATCTGGTTGGGGCCCGCGCAGCCGTCGTGCGCCAGCTGCGCGATCGTGGCGGCGCTCACCTCTTCGCAGCGGCACGCGATCGTGTCGCCGACCGGGATGCGAAACGCGGCGGCCGGCCGATAGAGCGTATCGAGGAACGTACGGCCGCGCAGCGCGTGGGCCAACGCGTTTCGTGGCGTCCGCGCCAGTCGTTGCCGCGCATCGGCGTCGATGCGGCCGAGCGCGTTGGCCACCGCCAGTGCGGAGAGCCGCCCCAGTGCGGGCGCCGCCTCGGCGCCGGCGATCCCCGCGCCGTCGCCGGCGACGAACAGCCCGGGCACCGTCGTGCCGCCCCAGGCGTCGACCGCGGGTGCGAAGCACGCCTGCAGGTCGCGCCATTCGAGCGCGCAGCCGGCGGCGCCGGCGAGATTCACGTCCGGCACGACGCCCTGGTGCAGCAGCACCTGGTCGACCGGCAGCGATTCTTCGGCGTCGCGGGTGCGATAGCGGATGGCCGTCGCGGCATCGCTGCCAACGATGGCCAGCGACTCGACGTATTCGACGACGCGGACGTTCCGGCGGACCGCGCGCACGAGGTCGCGCCCCTTCGCGAAATAGGGGGACATCATGAAACCCGGCGCGTGGCGCAACGCCTGCGCGAGACGTCCATGCGGCGTCGTATCGAGCAGCGCGGTGACCGCAACACCCGCGCGCAGGTATTGCCAGGCGAGCAGCCACAGTAGCGGGCCGCAGCCCGCGAGCACCGTTTGCCCGCGCGGCACCACGCCCGCCGTCTTGAGCAGGATCTGCGCGGCGCCGGCCGTCAACACGCCAGGCAGCGTCCAGCCCGGAATCGGGAACGGCCGCTCCAGCGCACCGGTGGCGAGGATCACGGCGCGCGCGACCACGCTGGTCGTCGCGCGCGCGGCCGCCGGACCCTGGGTGATGGCGAGCGCGAACGCGCCGTCGTCGCGCCGCGCAACGGACCAGACGCTGGCGCCGCGCACATAGCGCGCGCCCGAACGTACGAACGGCAGGATCAATCCCGCCCCGCCCCAGTAATCGTCACCGAGGATCTCGGGCCGCGCGAGCGGACTGGCGGTGATACCGCGATAGACCTGGCCGCCGGGCGCGTCCTGCTCGTCGTACACCGACGTCGACAGGCCATGCGCGGCGCACAGCGTCGCCGCGGCGAGGCCCGCCGGTCCCGCACCCACGATGGCGACGTCGAGCACCGTCATGGCGACTCCGCATCGGGCGTCGCGATGGCGCGTGCGCCGCGCTGGGTGACGATCCGCATTCCCGCCGCGACGCGTGTCGCGCATCCCTGCTGGTTGGGGCGGCCGTCGATCTCGACCATGCAGTCGAAGCACACGCCCATCATGCAGAACGGTCCGCGCGGCGCGCCGGTCACCGGTGTCGAACGACAGGCGCCGCGGCCGGCGGCGAACAGCGCAGCGGCGACGGTGTCGCCGGCGCGGGCGTCGACGGTCTCGCCATCGATGCTGATGGCGATGCGCGCGCCGGTGGTGTCAGGCAGCCGCGCGAACATCGAAGCGATCCGCCGGGAAGGCCCGTGCCGCGGCGGGCAGCTCGCCATCCGCGAGTGCGGCACCGAGCGCCAGCGCGTGCACGGCGGCGAGCGTGACGCCGCTGTGGCACGTCACGACGAACGCGCCGGGGCACGCCGGCGACTGTGCGTAAACCGGAAAGCCATCCGGCGACATCACGCGCAACGCCGCCCAGGCGCGGGTCACGCGCACGTCGCGCAGCAATGGAAACACGCGGATCGCGCGCGCCGCCATCGCGGCAAGCACTGCCGTGTCGAGCGTCTCGTCGAAGCCGCGTTCCTGTTGTGCGTCGCCGATCAGCACCGTTCCCTCGTCGGTCTGCCGCAGCGTCTCCAGCGGGTACGGCAGGAACGGCCGCACCCGCTCGAGCACGATGACCTGGCCCTTGTTGGGCGTCACGGGAGCGTTGAGTCCCACCATCGGCGCCAGCGTGGCGTTCGCGAGTCCCGCCGCGAGCACGACGCGCGCGCATTCGACGATGCCGCGCGACGTGTGCAGCACGAAGCGGCCGGCGGCGGGTTCGATCCGCGTGACGCGGTGGCCGGCGAGCACCTGGCCGCCCGTCCGCGCCACACCCGCGTGCAACGCGTGCAACAGGCGCAACGGGTTGCAGTCGCCGTCGAGCGCGCTCCACGTGCCGCCGACGACGTCCGGCCCGACGCCCGGCAGGCGGCGCGCCACCGCGGCGCGGTCCAGGACCTCGATCGGATACGGCTCGAAGCCCGGTTGCGCGAGCAGCCGCGCCATCCGTTCGGCGCGTACGTCGAGTTCGCGCGCCGTCAGGCACGCGTGCAATCCGCCCGCCTGCCGCAGTGCGACGTCGATGCCCGTTTCCTCGTGCAGCAGCGCGGCCAGCCGCGGCCATTCGCGCGCGGATGCCTGTGTCCATCCCCCGTAGGCCGCCATGCCGAAGCCCTTGCCCTGCACCCAGATGAGGCCGAAGTTGCCGCGCGCGGCGCGATGCGCGACGTCGCCCTCGTCGAGCAGCGCGAGCCGCACGCCCAGCGCGCGCATGCCGAACGCGATCGCGGCGCCGACCAAGCCTCCGCCGACGACGGCCACGTCTACCCGCGCCGCGCTCACTGCGCAATCTCCACGCCGGTAAAACGCAGGATCGCCGGCAACTGGTCCACGAACTGCGTGAACGCGTGCTCGCCGCCCCCATGCACGTACTGGTACGCCCCCGCATAGAACGCGACGGCCTCGCGATAGTCGAGCACGTCGTCGCCGGTCTCGACGAGCAGGAAGTACCGCTCGAGGCGCGTGAGGCGCGACACGGCCAATGCGCGCAGCTCGCCGAAATGTTCGTCGGTGACCTCGAATGACGCGCCCGAATACATGTTCGTCTGGGTGCCGCGCCAGGGCAGGAGCGCCTCGTACGGCCGAATCGCGGGATTGATCAGCACGGCGCGGGCATCGTAGCGCTCCGCGAAATGCGTCGCATAGAACCCGCCGAGCGAGCTGCCGATGAACGCGACGGCGCGCGGATCGGCATGCCTGTCCACCCAGTCGGCTACCGCGCGTACGGCGGCAGCCGGCCCGTGTGCCAGTTCGGGTATGTGCAGCGCCGGCCGGTTCGGTTGCGGAAGCGTTTCGACGTACTCGCGCAGCCTGGTGGCCTTGACGCTCGCCGGCGACGAGCGGAAGCCGTGCAGGTAGACGATAGTGCGGGTGGAGTCCATGCGAGCGCCCCTCATGCTGCCCCGCTCCCCGGCGAGGAGTGGGAACGCGTTGCGGCGGCAGCGGCGGGGGCCGCGGCGGCAGGGGCGAAATCGGCCAGGCGTTGCAGCAGCTTGTCGTGGATGCCGCCGAAGCCGCCATTGCTCATCACGAGGACATGGTCGCCCGGTCGCGCTTCGGCGGCGATCGCCGCGATGAGCGCGGCCAGGTCGTCGCGGACAATCGCCTTGTCGCGCAGCGGCGCCAGCGTGCCGGCGACATCCCACCCGAGATTCGCCGCGTAGCAAAACACTCGGTCCGCCACGGCGAGGCTGCCCGGCAGCGCGTCCTTGACCGCGCCCATCTTCATCGTGTTCGACCGCGGCTCCAGCACCGCGAGGATGCGCGCGGCGCCGACGGCGCGACGCAAGCCCTCGAGCGTCACGGCGATCGCCGTCGGATGGTGCGCGAAATCGTCGTACACGGTGATGCCGCGGACGACCCCGCACGTTTCCATCCGCCGCTTGACGCCGCCGAAACGCGCAAGCGCGGCCAGGCCGTGGACCACCGGCACGCCGACGTGCCGCGCGGCGGCGAGCGCAGCCAGCGCATTCAGCTGGTTATGGCGGCCCGTCTGTCCGAACAGGAGCGTGCCCTGAGGCGCGCCGCCCAGCAGGATCGTGCCGTCGGCGGCGATCGTCCAGTCGGGGCCGGTGCCCGGCACCTCGGCGAATCCGAAGCGCTCCACTTCGCTCCAGCAGCCGCGCGCGAGCACGCGCGCGAGCGCGGCCTCGCCGCCGTTGGCGACGATACGACCCTGTCCCGGCACCATGCGGACGAGGTGATGGAACTGCGTCTCGATCGCCGCCAGGTCCGGGAAGATGTCCGCATGATCGAATTCGAGGTTGTTGAGGATGGCGGTGCGCGGACGGTAGTGGACGAACTTCGAGCGCTTGTCGAAGAACGCGGTGTCGTATTCGTCGGCCTCGATGACGAAGAACGCGCTGTCGGTCAGCCGCGCCGATACGGGGAAGTCGACCGGCGCGCCGCCGATCAGGAATCCGGGCGCCATGCCTGCGTAGTCGAGGATCCACGCGAGCATCGCCGTCGTGCTCGTCTTGCCGTGCGTGCCAGCGACGGCAAGCACCCAGCGGTCCGCCAGCACGTGCTCGTACAGCCACTGCGGTCCGGAGATGTAAGGGCGGCCCGTGTTGAGGATCGCCTCCATCAGCGGATTGCCGCGCGACACGACGTTGCCGATGACGAACACGTCGGCGTCGCGCGCCACGCCCTTGATCTGCGCGGCGTCCCAGCCTTCGGTCAGGCCGATGCCGAGGCCCTTGAGCTGCGTGGACATCGGTGGGTAGACGTTGGCATCGCAGCCGCTGACCGCGTGCCCGGCGGCCTTGGCGATCGCCGCGATGCCGCCCATGAACGTGCCGCAGATGCCGAGGATGTGCAGATGCATGACGTCAGGCGGCCACGGGTGCGGGCACGGGCAGGTGGACGCTGTACCGCTTCCAGCCGCGCAGGAACCACAGGTAGGTGACGACGTCGCCGACGAGGATGACGACGAACGCCGCCTTGAGTCCCCCCGCGGCATCCAGCGCCCAGGCGGCGCGTGCGGCGTCGGCGACGACACCGATGCCCCATTGCGTGATGAAGCTGCCGCTGAACATCAGCAGGTTGAGCGTGGTGTTCGTGCGGCCCGCCAGGTCGCGGCCGAAACCTTCGTTCAGCACGGTGAACGCCAGCACGTTCACGGCGGCGCCAAGTCCATACACCGACCACCAGACGTAGCTGCCGGGCGCGCCGATGACGATCAGAGCCAGTGCGCCCATGTTGGCCGCGAATCCGGCGGCGAAGAGGTGCCGTGCATGAATGCCGCGGCGCGCGAGGCGGGTGCCGAAAAAGCCAAGCCCGGCGTAACCGACCATGATGACCGCGTTCATCACCAGCAGGTGATTCGCCGCGCTGCCGCGCGTGCCGCCGTCGACGTCCATCAGCCACGGCACTGCCCACAGTCCCTGGATCGCCATGAACGACCCCATGCCGAGCGCGCCGAGCGGCGCGATCCACCAGAAGCGCGGATGCACGATCACCGACCGCACGCCCGCCAGCTGGTTGGCGAGACTGCCCGAATCCTGAGGCTTCGCGATGTCGGGTACGCGCCACCAGATCGCCACGGCAACGGCGAGCGTTACGGCGGACAGCCCCATGAACACGATCCGCCAGTGCGTGACGCGCAGCGCCATCTCGAGCGGCACGGTGGCCGCCAGCGCGCCGATGCCGCCGGCCACCATGATCCAGCCCGAATAGGACGCCTGCCGGTCGGGCGGATACCACGCCGAGATCGCCTTCAGTGGCGCCATCAGGCAGGCGCACACGCCGGCGCCGATCACCGCGCGCGCCAGCGCGAGACCCGCCAGCGTATCGGCAATGGCGAACAGCGCGGCGCCGCCGGCGGCGATCGCCAGCAACACCGGCTCGACGCGCCGCGGACCGTAGCGGTCGAGCAGGATGCCGACGGGCAGCTGCATCGCGGCGAAGGCGAGAAAATAAGCGCTCGTCAACAGCCCGAGCGACGACGGATTGAGCATCAGGTCGCGCGACAGTTCGGGCGAGATGACGGCGTTGACGGTGCGGTACAGGTACGACAACAGGTACCCGGCCGCGAACGCGAAGTAGATGTGCAGGAAATGCAAGGGGCCGCCGCGAACGCCGCGCCTTCAGCGAAAAATGACAAGGACGGCGCCCATCAGGCAGAGGCCGGCCCACAGATAGTCGCGCTTGATCGGCTGGTCCATGTACGGCACGGCGAACGGCACGAACACCGCCAGCGTGATAGCTTCCTGCAGGTTGGACACCGTGAGCAGCGCGGCGCAGGCGAGCACCGGATACTGGACGATCGGAGCGAACGAGATGGAGTACATGGGCAAGGTCGCGAAGGGTACGGCGGCGATTATCGCCGATCCGGCGCCTGCACCTTGACGGCTAAGGGGTCAGAGCTGTAATTATCGGCCGCTCCAACAGTTGGCATTCCCGCGTCGTCGCGGCCGATAATTGCAGCTCTGACCCCAGACTTGCTTCAACCGTTGGCATTCCCGCGTCGTCCCGGCCGATAATTGCGGCTCTGACCCCTAAAGGAGATCGCCATGTCCGTTGCATCTGCCGTCCTTGAGTTGCGCAGGTGGCGTCCCGACCTGACCGCCGCGCTCGTGCTGGGTGTGGCCGCCGCGTGGTCGATGCCCGCGTCCGCCGCCGGCGAGGCCAAGGGCACCGTGACGTCCAAGGCGCGCACCGTCAACGTGAAATACGCCTACCTCGTCAAGGGGCCGGACGCCGTGACCAAGCAGACGATCCGTCGGCTGATCCTGTCGGCCACCGACCTGTCCGCCAAGATCGCCGCATGCAAGACGATGAGCTGCACCGACAGCGGCTTAGGCGATGGCCTGTCGGTGGTGATCGAAGGCGGACCGCGGCTCTACTACTGGATGGTGATGAATGACCAGAAGATCCAGTACTCCGGCACCGAAGCGTCTTCCGCCCTCGCCGCCAGGATCGACGACGCCAAGCAGCTCGCGGGCACGCTGAAATTCGACAAGACCGGCGCGGGCGGCCCCAAGGTCGACGTCGAGTTCGACGCGACACTGGTGAAGGAAGTCACCGCGCCTTGATCGCGGCGTTGCGGCCAACGCCCCGGCGAGCGCAGGCATCGCCCGCCGCAACATCGTGCGCGGCGTCCGTGGTGCGGATCGGCGCTGTCATCGCGGCACGCACGTCGCTGACGGCGGTGCTGCTGCTCGCCGCCGCGACGGCGCCGACGATGGCGCAGGACACGCCCGCGATCCAGATCCGCGAGGCACAGCGCACCGACGAACGGACGTTCGCGTATTTCGCGCAGTTTCGCGATGCACTGACCGCGCGCTTCGGCACGGACCCGCTGCTGTCGATGCTCGTGTTCAGCGAGCAGGAAGGCCAGGCGCTCGTCCACGCGGCACCCGGCGCGCCAGCGGATCACGTCATCTATCAGACCGGACAATGGATCGCAACCGACGGGCGCCAGTTGAAGCCGTGGGCGCCCGGCGCCAGCCCCGGCAGCGCGCGCTTTCGCCTGTCGGCCGTGCGCGAAGCGCTGCTGCGCGACAAGTTCCGCGCGCATCGCACGCAGCCGCGGAAGGCGGCCGACCATCTCGGTGAAGTGAAGGTCGGCTACTTCGGCGCGCCGTTCAATCGCCAGATCGTGGAGGTGACCGTCGCCAGCACGACACCGTTCGGCCTCTCGGTGATTGCGTTCGACCTCACCACCGGGCAGGCGCTCGACGTGAACGCGGCGATCGCCGACATCCGCGAGCGACGCGCCGCCGAGCAGCGTAAGGAAGCGGACGCGCAACGCAAGGCGCGCAACGACCCCGCGACACCGCGCACGCCGATGCATCAGTAGCGCCGGGCCTTCAGGACGACGCCCGCGGCAGCGTGACGGCAACGATGACGCCCGCCCCGTCGGGCTTGTTGGCCGCCTCCGCGCGACCGCCGTGGAACTGCGCGATCACGCGGACGATGTAGAGGCCCAGTCCCAGGTGCGGCGCGCCGGATTCCCCGCCGGGACGCACCGACACCATCGAGTCGAACAGGCGGCCCGCCATTCCTTCGGGCAGCGGCGGTCCGTCGTTCGCGACCGCGAGCCGGACCTCGGGGCCGGCGTTTTCCAGCCGGATGTCGATCGCGCCGCCGGCGGCGAACTCCACGGCGTTGGCGACGAGCTTGTCGAGCATCTGCGCGATGAGGTCCGGCGCGCCATCGAGCACGATCTGCGCTGTCGGCGAGACAAACGCGATGGCGGCAGCCGGATAGGCGAGT
>JBDTNR010000069.1:0-10994 GCA_039933655.1 Betaproteobacteria bacterium
CCGGCGCTCGCGCGCGCCGGCGGCAACGAGGCGCCGCTGCGCGGCCTCCGCGTGATCGACTTAGGCCCGTTCACCGCCGGGCCGCTGACCGCGCGCTACTTGGCCGACATGGGCGCCGAGGTGATCAAGATCGAGCCACCCGGCGGCGAACGCTCGCGCGGATGGCAACCTCGCGTCGCGCACTCCAGCCACTACTTCGCCAACTACAACTGCGGCAAGCGCAGCGTGGAACTCGACCTCGGCACACCGGAAGGCGCCGCCGCGTTGCGTGCGCTCGTCGGCAGCGCCGACGTGTTCGTGCAGAATTTGAAGCCCGGCGCGCTCGGCAAGCTCGGCATCGACCTCGACGCGATCGCCGCCGCGCAGCCACGCCTCGTCATCTGCAGCATTTCCGGCTACGGACGCACGGCGCCGCCGGACGCGGCGCTCGACATGGTCGTGCAGGCCGGCGCCGGGCTGATGGCGCTGGTTGACGGACCCACCGCCAGCGGTCCGCTGAAGACCGGCTTCTCCTACGGCGACCTGACGGCCGCGCACGTCGCCGCGTTCGCGATCCTCGCGGCGCTCGTCGAGCGCGACCGCAGCGGGCACGGGCAGACCATCGACGTCGCGATGCACGACGCGCTCGTCTGGCTGACGCAACTCGGCTGGCCCGGCATCGCGGCGCCATCCTTCGCCATCGACGGTGACAATACCGGCTGGACGCTGCGTGTCGCGGGGGAGGAGCCGGTGGCCGTGCTCGAAGTCGCTGCCACGGTGAACGGCGACGACGCACGGCGGCGCGGCACGCTGCGGCCGGTGCGCGCCGGCGCCGAAGGCGCGTGGCAGGTGCTCGCCTCGCCGCTTCGCTGGCGCGAAGCGCCTGCCGACGTGGGTTCCTTCGTCGCCGTGGCCGGCGCCGACAACGTCCGCGCCTGCGCGGCTCAATTCATCTAGGACACCCATGGTTCGCGCACTGCTCCGTTCCCTAGCAATCCTCGAATGCTTCTCGCTCGAGAAACCGGCGTTGACACTGCAGGAAATCTACCGCAAGGTCGAACTCCCCAAGTCCACGACGTTCCGGCTCGTCACCACGTTGCAGAACGCCGGCTACCTGCTGCAGCGCACCGATTCGCGCTACACGCTTTCGTACAAGCTGCTGCTGCTCGGCAGCGTTGTCCGCGAGACGCTCGACGTCCGCGACATCACCCGTCCGATCATGGAGGACCTCGCGCGTTCGACCGGCGAGACGGTGACGCTGTCCACGCGCAGCGAGCACGAGCGGATCTGCCTCGACGTCGTCGAGAGCAGCTCGCTGCTGCGCAGCATCGTGCTGCCGGGCGACCGCCTGCCGCTGCTGTACGGTGCCACTGGCAAGATGTTCCTGGCGCAGCTCGACGACAAGACGATCGAGCAGATCCGCGTCGCGCAGCAGATTCCGAGGAAGCGCATCTCGCGCAAGGCGCTGATGCAGCACGTGGAGGATATCCGCGCGCACGGCTATGCGCTGACGCACGATGACCGCGTCGACGGTGTCATGGCGATCTCGGTGCCGATCCGCGACACGTCGGAGGACGTCCGTTACTGCATGACCGTCACTGGTCCGTCGACGCGCTTCCTGGGCCGCGAGCAGCTGCTGATCGACCAGATGCTGCGCGTCGGCAAGCGCGTCTCCACGCTGCTGGGTTCCATCCCCGCCCGGCCGGTCGCGCCCTGACCGGACGCGCGAATACGACATGGTCGAACAAGCGCTCACCGGCATTCGCGTCGTCGACCTGACGACGAGCTTCGGCTACGCGACGAAGCTCTTCGCGGACCTGGGCGCGACGGTCGTTCTCGTCGAGCCGCCCGGCGGCAGTCCGGCGCGCGCCCGCCCGCCACTCGCCGGCGGCGACAGCCAGTGGTTCGCGTACCGCAACTGCGGCAAGCATGGCATCGTCCTCAACGCCGACCGCCCGGCCGACTGCGCGGAACTGGGGCGGCTCGTCGCCGGCGCCGACATCGTATTCGACGATCGCCTGCAATCCTTCTGGCTGCCGCGCGGACTGTCGTGGGAGGCGATGCGCGCCGCGAATCCCGATCTCGTCTGGTGCGCGATCACGCCGTTTGGACAGACGGGCCCGGCCGCGGGCGCGGAAGGCTGCGACCTCGTCGCGATGGCCAGCGGCGGCATGGCGTGGCTCGCCGGCTACGAGGACACGGGCCCCTACGTCGGTGACTGCGGCCTCGCCACCACGTCGGCCGCGCAGTACGCGGCGGTGACGGCGATGATCGCGATGCTCGGCCGCCGCAACGCCGGCGGCGGCCAGTTCGTCGACGTGTCGATGCAGGAGGTGATGGCGCTCGGCACCGAGACCGCGCCGCAGTTCCTGGCGATGAAGAACATCATGCGCCGGCGCTTAGGCGAGCGCGCCAGGCAGGCCGGTATCGGCGTCTATCCCTGCGCCGACGGCCACGTGTTCCTCTACGCCGCGGAATCCGGCGTCGGCCGCGGCTGGAACCTGCTCGCACAGTGGATCTGCGAAGCCGGCGTGCCGGGTGCCGCGGAACTGCGCGATCCGCGCTGGCAGGACAACGCGTTCAAGGCGCGACTCGAACAACGCACGCGCTTTGACGAACTGTGGCGCGCGTTCGCCGCGACGCGCGACCGGCAGTGGCTGTTCCACGAAGGGCAACGGCGGCGCATCGCCATCTCGCCGCTGAATGCAGCCGCCGACGTGCTCGCCGATGCGCATCTGAACGCGCGCCAGTTTTTCGATGCCCGCGGCTGGCCGGGGGCGCCCTACCAGCTGACGGCCACGCCGTGGCAGGCGCAGCGCACGATCGGCGCGCCCAACGCCGACGCCGACTTCGTGCGCGCGGAGGCGCAGCGCCGCCGCGCGCCGGCGCCCGCGTTGCCCGCCGCCGGAGTGTCGGCGTTGCCGCTCGCAGGCCTGCGCGTCATCGACCTGACGTGGGTGGGCGCGGGGCCGTTTTCGACCAAGCTGCTGGCGGACTTCGGCGCCGAGGTGTGGAAGATCGAATCGACGACGCGGCCGGACCAGCTGCGCCGCGCCGAGCCGATGGCCGCCGCCGGCGGGCTCGACGCCAGCGGCTATTTCGCGAACCGCAACACGAACAAGAAGAGCGTCACGCTCGACTTGAAGCATCCGGAGGATCTCGCGCGAGTTCGCGAGCTGCTGGCGACCGCGGACATCGTCGCCAACTCGTTCTCGCCGGGCGTCATGGATCGCCTCGGCCTGTCGTGGGCGGAGGTCGCGCGCATCAACCCGCGGGCGATCTACCTCGGCATGCCGTTCGCCGGCGACGAGGGGCTCTATCGCGACTACCTGGGCTATGGCATCAACATCGCCACGCTGGTCGGCATGTTCGGCCGCCAGGCGCTCGCCGGCCGGTTGCCGGTGGGCACCGGCACCAATTTCCCCGATCACCTGCCCAATCCGCTGCACGCGTGCTTCGCCGTGCTCGCGGCGCTGGCGTGGCGGCTTTCTTCGCACCAGGGGCAGCGGATCACCGTCGCGCAGGTGGAGTCCACGCTCGCCGCGTGCCCGGACGCCGTGCTCGAAGTCGCCGCCACCGGCCACGAATCGCCGTCTCCCGCGTACGTGGAGCCGTGGCGCGCGCCGCACGGCATCTTCCGCTGCCTGGGCGAGGATCGCTGGTGCGCGCTGTCGGTCGCCGACGACGCCACGTTCGCGCGGCTGTGCGCGCTGCTCGGGCGCCCCGATCTCGCGCCGTCGGCGCGCTTCGGCGAACGCGCGCTGGTCGATACGCTCGTCGGCACGTGGCTCGCGCAGTGCAACGCGGAGGATGCCGTGGCGGCGCTGCGCGACACGGGTGTGGCCGCCGCCATCGTCGCCACGCCCGACGACCTCCTGCATCGCGACGCGCAGCTCGCCGCGCGCGGCTTCTGGCAACACCTGGAGCACCCGGTGATGGGCCGCGGCGTCTATCACGGCGTGGCTGCCCGGTTCTCGCTGACGCCGACGCGGTATCGCACGGGCGCGCCGTTGCTCGGCCAGCACAACGACGAGCTGGCGCGGCTGCAGGACGGCGTCCTCTTGAGAGATTAGCCATGGATTTCGAACTGCCCGAGGACGTGGCGCAGGTCCGCGACAGCGTGCGCCGCTTTGTCCGCGACGAACTGCTTCCGCTCGAGCGCACGGTGATCCGCCGTGAAGCCGAACGCGGTCTGGCCGATACGCCGATCGTGCCGCCGGAGGTCGCCGCCGCCCTCGACGCCAAGGCCAAGGCGCTGGGGCTCTGGGGCATCGACGTGCCCGCGCAGTTCGGCGGCCAGGACTTAGGCGCGCTGGTCAAGTGCGTGGTGACCGAGGAGCTCAAGTATTCGATCGTGCCGTTCGTGCTGCGGCCGGACAGTCCCAACCTGCATTTCCTGCAGCAGTGCGCACGCGGACCGCAGATCGAGCGCTACCTGCTGCCGTACGCGGCCGGCGACAAGAAGTCCTGCCTCGCACTGACCGAAGCCGGCGCGGGGTCGGACGCCGGTGCGATCGCGATGCGCGCGGTGCGCATCAAGGGCGGCTGGCGCCTGAACGGCAGCAAGACCTTCATCTCCAACGCCAAGACCTCGGACTTCATCATCACGATGGCGGTGGCCGAGAGCGAGACGGGCGAGCGCCTGGGCATCAGCGCGTTCCTGGTCGACCGCGACACGCCGGGGCTCACCATTCCGACGTCGTATCCGATGATTGGCGAATACCATCCGTACGAAATCCATTACGACGATGTCGAGGTCACCGATGACCAGGTGCTGGGCGACATCGGCCGCGCGTTCGCGCCGTTGCAGCGGCGCCTCTCCATTCGCCGCGCCGAGATCGGCGCCCGCTGCGTGGGCCTCGCGCAGCGCTGCCTCGACATGATGATCGAGCAGGCCGGCCTGCGCGTCACGTTCGGCAAGCCGCTCGCCGAGCGGCAGAGCGTCCAGTGGTGGATCGCCGACACCTGGCAGGAAATCGAGGCGGTGCGCGCGCTCACCTGGCGCCTCGCCTGCCGCATCGACCGCAGCGGCGACATCCGCCGCGAGGCGTCGATGGTCAAAATCATGGGCACCGAGATGATCGGGCGCGTCGTCGACCGCGCGATCCAGCTCTTCGGCGGCATGGGCGTCAGCAAGGAGCTGCCGCTCGAGTACATCTACCGGATGGTGCGCGTCTACCGGATCGTCGAGGGGCCGAGCGAGATCCATCGGTCGATAATCGCGCGCGATCTGCTGAAACTGCGGACCCGCGAGCGATAACCAATCGCGGCGTGGACAAATCAAAGGCACCGTGATGGGAACGCTACTGCGGACAGTCGGGCGACTCGCCACCGGGATCGAGCGCGGCATGAGCGGCATCTCGGCGCTGACGATCTTCCTGATCATGGTGCTGGTGGTCGCGGACGTGGCAATGCGCTACGCCTTCAACAATCCGATCAAGTGGTCCTATCCAGTCATTTCGCGCTACCTGATGCTCTATGTATTCTTCTTCGCGGTGGCGGACACGTTGCGGCGCAACCAGCATGTAATCGTCGGCTTCCTGGTTGGTGCGATGGGGATCCGGGGGCGCAGTCTCGTGGAACTGGTTGCCTACCTGCCATCGATCCTGATCTTCGCGCTTGTGCTGGGGCTCGGCATCGGCCTCGTGTGGTCGCAGTTCGTCCATAACGACGTGGTGATGGACAGCCTCGGATGGCCGAGCTGGATCGCCACGCTGGCGCTGCCGATCGGCATCGGCATGCTGCTGGTGCGCATCGTACTGCGCGTCACGGCGCTGGCTGCGCGTGCCGTCGATCCCGCCGCCGACGTCGCTGCCGCCTACGGCGATCCCGCCGAAGGCGACGCCAGAATCGAAGGCCACGAGTGACAACGCTGGCGATCGTCGTACTGCTGTTCGTGCTGATGCTTTGCGGCATCCCGCTCGCGTTCGCGCTGCTGACGGCCGGTGTCGCCGGGTTGTATACCGTCGGTGGCGCCTCGATGGTGCTCGGCATCCTGAAGACGACGCCCCTGTCTGCGGCGAACACCTACGAACTGCTGACCATCCCGATGTTCATGCTGATGGCGGAGTTCGTGATCCTGAGCGGTATCGCCGACAACCTATTCCGCGCAGCGACGGTCTGGGTCGGCCGCTTCCCGGGCGGGCTAGGTGTGGCGACCGCGATGGCCGGCGCCGCCTTCGGAGCAATATCGGGATCGAGCACCGCGTCGGCCGCCACGCTTTCGGCAACGACGCTGCCGTCCATGCTGCGCGCTGGCTACCCGCCGCACATCGCGTCCGGTGCGGTGGCGATCTCGGGCACGCTGGCGATGCTGATCCCGCCGTCGGTGGCGATCGTACTGTACGGCCTCATCGCCAACCAGAACATCGGGGAGCTGCTGATCGCCGGGATCCTCCCGGGGCTCCTCGTGGCGTTTACCATCGCGGCGACCGTCGTCATCGTGGTGCTGGCGAGCGGGACCAAGCCGACGACGCAACGCTACTCGATCCGTGACAAGTTCGCGGCGCTGAAGGTAGTCGGTCCGATGGTGGCGCTGTTTCTCATGGTGACGGGCGTCATCTACCTCGGCGTCGCCACGCCGACCGAAGCAGCGAGCCTGGGCGCCGCCGGCGCAATGCTGCTGGCGTGGCGTGCCGGCAAGCTGACGTGGCAGGGACTGCGGCATGCGCTCACCCGGGCGGCGAACACTACCTGCATGATCATGCTGATCATCATGTGCGCAAGCGTGTTCGCGTACTTCTTCACGCTGACGGGGCTCACGCAGGATCTCGTCGCGTGGATCGGGGCGCTCGGCATCTCCCGCTGGCTGGTCCTGCTGCTGATCCTCGCGATCTACATCGTTCTCGGCTGCTTTCTCGACCAGATCTCCGTGCTGATACTCACCATTCCCATCACGCTGCCGGTCGTGATGGCGCTCGGCTTCAATCCGATCTGGTTCGGCATCCTGGTCATCGTGACCGCCGAACTCGGCATGGTGACGCCGCCGGTAGGCCTCAACGTGTTCGTCGTCGCGCGCTACTCGGGCATGCCGGCGGCGCAGGTTTTCATCGGCATCTGGCCGCACATTCTCGCCCATATCGTCGCGATCGCCATTTTGCTGATCTGGCCGGAAATCATTCTGTGGCTGCCTACGACCATGGGCAATTGACTGCGACTCGACGCGAGCAAGGGAGACTCTCGTCATCACCAGTGGACGGCCTGCAAAGCGTGGTCGTACCGCGCCGACACCCAAACCCCAAGGAGGAAATTTACGATGAGCACGACTTCGAACCCGATACTCGCCACGGCGGCCGCAGCAGCGTTGCTGACCGCAAGTCACGCCGCGCTGGCCCAGGACAAGGTCTCCTTGCGTGCTGCCGACTATCTGGCGCCCACGCACTATCTCATTCGATATGGCGTGACTCACTGGATCGAGCAGGTGACCAAGCAGTCGAACGGCCGCATCGAGATCAAGCACTTTCCGTCGGAACAGCTCGGCAAGGCGAAGGACATGCTGTCGCTCACCCAATCGGGCGTCGCCGACGTGGCGGGCATCGTGCCGAGCTTCGTGTCGGACCGCATGCCGCTGTCGACGATCGCCGAACTGCCAGGGCTTTACAACACGAGTTGCCAGGGCACGCGGGCGACCGCCGATCTCATGATGAACGACGGCATTCTCGTCAAGCAGGAACTCGAGCCCAACAACGTGATCGTGATCTTCACGTTGGCCACGCCCACGTACACGGCATTTTCCAAGCGCGAAAAACTCTCTTCCATCGACGACCTCAAGGGCCAGAAGCTGCGCACCGTTGGCGGCGTCATGTCCCAGACGCTCGACAAGCTCGGCGCCGTCGGCGTCCAAATGGCCTCGCCTGAAATCTACGAATCGCTCGCGCGCGGGACAGTCGAAGGCCTGGTCTATGCGTACTCGCCGCTCTTTTCCGGCGGCCTGCAGAAGCTCGTGAAGTCGTCGATCGCGGACGTCAACTTCGGCGGTGCGAGCTACAGCTACGTAATGAACAAGCAGAAGTTCAGCGCACTGCCCGCGGACGTGCAGAAAATCCTTCTGTCCGCTGGGCAGGACACCATGGCCTATGCGTGCCGCGAAGCCGACCGCGAAACGCGTGAAGCGAAGGAGAAGGTGGCGGCCTCGGGCGTACAGTCGTTCCCGGTGCCGGCCGCCGAAAAGCTGCGCTGGAACAAGGTGTTCGACGACGTGGCGGACGAATGGGTGAAGGACGGCGCCAAGCGCGGCAAGCCCGCGGGGGCCGTCTACAAAGCCTATCGCGAGGCGCTGGCCAAGTACCCCGACTAGCGGTTTTCGCGCAGGCGCGATCCTTGCAATGCGCGGCTGCGGACAGTCATGGATCAGGAGGCAGGCGTGAACAATTTCGAGCAGCAGTTCGAGCAAATCGGCATCCGGTGCTCGATCGTCCGGGGCGGGTCGAGCAAGGGAGTTTTTTTTCTGGAGCAGGACCTCCCGCCGGCGGGCGCGGAACGCGATGCGTTGCTGATGCGCGTCATGGGCACGCCGCACGTCATGCAGATAGACGGTCTGGGCGGCGCCAATCTGCTTACCTCGAAGATCGCCGTGGTCGGCCGCTCCGCCTCGCCCGGCGCCGACCTCGACTACACGTTCGCCCAAGTGGAGGTCGACCGCGGGGTCATCGACTACTCGGGCAACTGCGGCAACATCTCGGCGGGCGTGGGGCCCTTTGCAATCGACGCGGGGCTGGTGCGCCCGGTCGAGCCGGTCACGGAAGTCCGCATCAACAATACCAACACCGGCAAAACGCTGGTCGCGCACGTTCCGGTCGCCCACGGCCGCGCCCGCGTGACCGGCGATCTGCGCATCGCCGGCGTCTCCGGCACCGGGGTCAACATCGTCATGGACTACCGACTTTCGCTAGGCGCCAAGACCGGCAAGGTGTTGCCGACCGGCCAGCGGACCGAACATCTGCAGCTCGACAACGGCACCGAGCTCGAAGTCACCATTTGCGACGTGGCCAACACCGCGGTCTTCGTCCGCGCGACAGATGTCGGATTGCGCGGCGACGAACTGCCGGCGGAAATCGACGCCAACGAGGCGACAGTGAATCTGCTGCGCGAAATCCGCGGCAAGGCCGCCGCGCGCATCGGCTTCGTCAGCGACTGGCGGAAAGTGGACGAGGAGAGCCCGCTGCTGCCGTTCGTGATCTTCGTGAGTCCGCCGTCGGACTACGTCGCGTTGTCGGGGAACGCGATCCGGGGCGCGGACATGGACATGAAGGCGCGGCTCGTCTTCATGAACCATCTGCACGAAGCCATGGCGGGCACCGGCTCGATGTGCATCGCGGCGGCGTCGCGTATCAAGGGCTCGATCGCGCATCAGGCGCTGCAGGGCACGACGAGCAAGAAAACGCTGTCGATTGGCCATCCGAACGGCGTGATGGACGTGGTCATCGAGACCGCCAACGACGAGTCGCCTCACGGCATCCGCTTCGAGAAGCTGGGATTTTCACGGACCGCGCGCAAGATCATGGACGGCACGGTATACGTGCCCCGCTAATACCACGCTCCCAGCGCCGCGCACCGGGGGGCGGCCGACGTGGGCTTGGGCGAACCCGGTAGAATCCCTCTCCCTACATGTTCCTCCGGCCGCATGTTGCAAGTGGCCGGCGCCGCAGACGTCCCGTGCCCGCCCGCCTGTCGCTTCGCGATCTCTTCCTCATCCTGCTGGTCGTCCTGATCTGGGGCTTTGCGTTCGTGCCGATGCGCTGGGCGCTCGACACGGTGCCGCCGTTCGCGCTTGCCGGGCTGCGCTTCCTGTGCGCGGCGCTGCCCGCGGTGCTCTTCATCCGCCGGCCGAACGTCCCGTGGAC
Organism: Betaproteobacteria bacterium; assembly: GCA_039933655.1. GTDB lineage: Bacteria > Pseudomonadota > Gammaproteobacteria > Burkholderiales > Casimicrobiaceae > VBCG01. The sequence goes on from JBDTNR010000069.1 coordinate 9,822, forward strand.
GTCGCTCGTCGCCTACGGCTTCGCGATCGGCGTCGCCCAGTTCGGCCTGCTGTTCATGGGCATGAAGCTCGGCATGCCCGCCGGACTGTCGTCGCTGGTCATCCAGCTGCAGGTGTTCTTCACGATCGGCCTCGCCGGGTGGTGGCTGCACGAACGCTTGAGCCGCCACAGCCTGATCGGCGCCACGATCGCCGGCGCCGGCATCGCCGTGCTGGCGTGGCACAAGTTCTCCGTGGGTGCTGCCGCGACGTTCACCGGCTTCCTGCTCGTCATCGGCGCCGCGCTGTCATGGGCGATCGGCAACCTGATCGCCAAGCGCGCGGCGGGACGCGCAGAGGTCGACATGCTCGGCCTCGTCGTCTGGTCGAGCCTCGCCGCCCCGCTGCCGCTCGCGCTGGCGTCGTTCGTGTTCGAGGGCGGCGGGCGCGCGTGGGACGCCGTTCTCGCGATGACGTGGCAGCCGTGGGCCTGCGTGCTGTTCATGAGCTATTTTGCGACACTGTTCGGCCTCGCCACCTGGAATGCGCAACTGCACCGCTATCCGACGGCCGTCATTGCGCCCTTCGCGTTGCTGATCCCGCTGTCGGGACTCGCCAGCGGCGCCATTTTCCTGGGAGAAAGCCTCGCACCGCTGCAGTTCGCGGGCGTGGCGCTGGTGCTCGCTGGTCTCGTGTGGAACGTGTTCGGCGCGCAGGCGCGCGGGTGGCTCGCGCGCTCGCTCGATTGACGCGCGGTACCTGCACATAGCTTTCCCCGCGAGGATATCGATCGCGTGGGCTTGGGCGCCCAGTGGAAGCGTTTCATGCACTTCGACGGCCTGTTGGGCGTCGAATTCGCCGCACAGGCCGACGTGCAATACTATGGCGGCCAGGTGGTGCTCCCGCTGCAGTTTTTAGGCGGCCAGCGCTGTTCGCCACCGATTGTTTCCACTCGCGCCTACGAGGTCCAGGCGAGGGCCACCTACTGATCCTTGCCAAAGTGATTGACAGCATGCGCAAGACTAAAGTCGTCCCCGCGAACGCGGGGACCTCAAGCGTCGTACGAGGAGAGTCGCTGGGTTCCCGCGTTCGCGGGAACGACGCAATGTTTGTCATGCATTTCGGTAAGGCTCAATAAATAGGTTCGTCGGCGGAATCTGTGGGTAGCTATTGATCGTGGCGTACGGTCTTGTCA
>JBDTNR010000070.1:0-10903 GCA_039933655.1 Betaproteobacteria bacterium
CGGGTGCGCCGGGGACCGGCAGGCGCGACCCGCGCCGGCAGCGTCCTGGCCGCGCTGGATCCACTCCTGTTCGAGTAACGACCCGCCGCCGTGCAACCGGCGTCGCGGTCGCAATGGCCGACGCGATTGCGAAAAACCGCGGTCTTGCCTTCGCCCACGCCACGCCTTGGCGATGTCGCTGCCAGGACGGTAGCTCGATCGCCGCCACGGGATGCGCCGCGACGGTGTGCTGCACCGCCCGGCGATTCGCCGCGGCGGGTGACGCCTTAGACCGCCAGCTGCGGATTCAACCGCAGCTCCCGGCTATGCAGCTTGTTGAGCGCATTCAGGTACGCCTTGGCGGACGCGACGATGATGTCGGTATCGGCGCCATTGCCATTGACGATGCGCCCGTCGCGTTCCAGCCGCACCGTCACCTCGCCCTGCGCGTCGGTGCCGCTGGTGATCGCATTCACCGAATAAAGCGTCAGTTGCGCATGCGAGTTCACCATCCGCTCGATCGCCCTGAACACGGCATCGACGGGCCCGTCGCCCTGCGTCTCCGCCACGACGTCGTCATCGCCGATGCTCATCACGACCCGCGCCTGCGGCACCGTGCCGGTCTCCGACACGACCTTCATTGCGCCCAGCCGAAAGTACTCCGTCTCCGGCGTGACGTCCTCGTCGGACAGCAGCGCGTGCAGGTCCTCGTCGAACACCTGGCCCTTCTTGTCGGCCAGGTCCTTGAACTTGGCGAACGCGATGTTCAGCGATTCCTCGGTGCCGAGGTCGATGCCCAGCTCGACGAGACGCGTGCGAAACGCATTGCGCCCGGACAGCTTGCCCAGCACCAGCTTGTTGGCGTTCCAACCCACGTCCTCCGCGCGCATGATTTCGTACGTCTCGCGGTGCTTCAGCACGCCGTCCTGGTGGATGCCCGACTCGTGCGCGAATGCATTGGCGCCGACGATCGCCTTGTTCGGCTGCACCGGAAAGCCGGTGATGCCCGACACCATCTTCGAGGCCGGCACGATCTGCGTGGCGTCGATGCGCGTCGTGCAGGCAAACACGTCGGCGCGCGTGCGCACCGCCATGACGATCTCCTCGAGCGACGCGTTGCCGGCGCGCTCGCCCAGCCCGTTGACCGTGCACTCGACCTGGCGCGCGCCGTGCATGACGGCGGCGAGCGAATTGGCGACGGCGAGTCCCAGGTCGTTGTGGCAGTGCACCGACCATATGGCCCTGTCCGAATTCGGGATGCGCTCGCGCAGGCTGCGGATCAGCTCGCCGAACTGCCACGGCATCGTGTAGCCGACGGTGTCGGGGATGTTGACGGTGGTGGCGCCGGCGGCGATGACGGCTTCCAGCAGGCGGCAAAGGAAGTCGGGCTCCGACCGGCCGGCATCCTCCGGCGAGAACTCGATGTCCGCCGTGTAGTCGCGCGCCCAGCCGACCGCCTTGACCGCCTGCTCGAGCACCTGCTCCGGCGTCATCCTGAGCTTCATCTGCATGTGGATCGGCGATGCGGCGATGAACGTGTGCACACGGCCGGCCGCCGCCGGCTTGATCGCGTCGCCACAGCGACGGACATCGTTCTCGTTTGCGCGCGCCAGCCCGCAGACGACGCTGTCGCGCACCGCGCGGGCGATGTCGTGCACCGCCTGCCAGTCGCCATTGGACGCCGCCGGAAAGCCCGCCTCGATCACGTCGACCCGCAGCCGCTCGAGCTGCTGCGCGATGCGCAGCTTCTCCTCCTTCGTCATCGATGCGCCGGGGCTCTGCTCGCCGTCGCGCAACGTGGTGTCGAAGATGATCAGGTGGTCTTTCATGATGCGTCCCTCGTCAACCACCTGCGCCGTCACGCCACCGCGGGTTGCGCGGCGGGAACTTCGAGCGCGCCGGCGCGGATGCCGCGGTTGATCGCGCTCACCAGCGCGCGCAGCGTCGCCGTCACGATATTGGCATCGCGGCCCACGCCGTAGATGGTGCGGTCGGACCCCATCCGCAACTGCACGTAGGCGACGGCGGTGGCATCCTCGCCGGCGCCGATCGCGTGCTCGTGGTAGTTGATCACGTGGATCGGCAGCCCCATGCCGCTGCGCACCGCGGCGACGAAGGCGTCCACCGGACCGTTGCCGGCGCCATGCAGCACCGTCTCGACGCCGTCGATCTTCAGATGCGCCGTCAGGTGCTCGACGGTGCCGTCGGCGCCGTTGTGCTGCGCGCGATGCCCGGCGAATGTCACCGGCGTCGTGGCGCCCAGGTACTCACGCTCGAAGGCGCCGTGGATGTCCGCCGACGACAGTTCCTTGCCGGTCGCATCCGTCATCGCCTGGATCACCTGGCTGAACTCGATCTGCAGCAGCCGCGGCAGCGCCAGCCCGTAGTCGCGTTCGAGCAGGTAGGCGATGCCGCCCTTGCCCGACTGGCTGTTGACGCGGATGACGGCTTCGTACGAGCGGCCGAGATCCGCCGGGTCGATCGGCAGGTAGGGCACGTCCCAGACCTGGTTGCCACGGGCGAGATCGGTGGCGCGGGCGGCCAGGCCCTTCTTGATCGCGTCCTGGTGCGAGCCCGAGAACGCGGTGAACACGAGTTCGCCGCCGTATGGATGGCGCGGATGCACCGGCAGCTGATTGCAGTATTCGACGGTGCGGATCACGTGGCCGATGTCGGAAAAATCGATGCCCGGGTCGATGCCCTGCGTGTGGAGGTTGAGGCCCAGCGTGACGAGGCAGACGTTGCCGGTGCGCTCGCCGTTGCCGAAGAGGCAGCCCTCGACCCGATCGGCGCCCGCCATCACCGCGAGTTCCGCCGCGGCCACGCCGCAGCCGCGGTCGTTGTGCGGATGGACGGACAGCACGACGCTGTCGCGCCGCGTGAGGTGGCGGCCCATCCATTCGATCTGGTCGGCGAAGACATTGGGCGTTGCCATCTCCACCGTCGCCGGCAGGTTGATGATCGCCTTGCGCTGCGGCGTGGGCTCCCATACATCGAGCACGGCGTCGCACACCTCCTTCGCATAGTCGAGCTCGGTGCCGGTGAAGCTTTCCGGGGAGTACTGAAACGTCCAGTCGGTTTCCGGCTGCGCGGCCGCGCAATCGCGGACGATCTGCGCCGCGTCGACCGCGATCTGGCGGATGCCGGCGCGGTCGAGATTGAACACCACCCGCCGCTGCGTCGTCGACGTGGAGTTGTACAGGTGCATGATCGCGCGCTTGGCACCGACGAGCGCCGCGAAGCTGCGCTCGATCAGCGGCGCGCGCGCCTGGGTCAGCACCTGCACGTTGATGTCGTCGGGAATGAGGTCCTCTTCGATCAGCTGGCGCACGAAGTCGAAGTCGGTCTGCGACGCCGCGGGAAAGCCGATCTCGATTTCCTTGTAACCCAACTTCACCAGCAGCCGGAACATCCGCAGCTTGCGCTCGGCGTCCATCGGCTCGATCAGCGCCTGGTTGCCGTCGCGCAGGTCCACACTGCACCAGACGGGCGGCTTGGTGATGACGCGCGATGGCCACGTGCGATCGGCAAGCGCGATCGGGGCGAACGGGCGGTATTTGGCGGACGGATCGATGTTCATGGACGTTTCCTTTGGCGGCGAAACAGGGGTGAGGCCGCGCTGGACATGGGTCTTCGCCATCCGATCCTGCCGGGTGGCATGGGTACTGCTCGAATTGGGGGGTGGTTTTATGTGCGCGCGGGGCGCAGCAGCAGGCCGCGCAGAATCAGCGCAAGCGCGGACAGCGAATGCGTCCGGAAGCTGAAGGCGGCGGGGAATCGACTGCTCATCGCATAAAGCCTACCCGAGGCGCCACCAAAGCGCAAGGGCCCGCCGCGGAGTAGCACCCGTCCCGGCGTCCGCGCCGGCCACAGCGGCAACACCGTCGTTCGCGCCATAGGGGTGGCTGCGCGCGCCCACACGATGAACGAGTGGCCGCTGGCCGCACGCGCGCCGTGGGCGCTTGAGGCTACTGGCGCGCGCCCTGGTGCCTCGAGCGCACGAAGTGGTGCGCCGTGATCACCTCCAACATGCCCACGAGTCGCATCGAGCTTTGCCGCTTGCAGCGCGCCCTCCCTGCGCCCTGGTCCGGACGCGATGGCATAATGCCGCGCCATCGGAGCCGTCCCCGGTCCCGCACGCCTCTGCCACCCGACGTCTTGAATCCGCCCCCCGCTCCCGCCCCGGCCGCGCCGAGCGCCATTGCGGCCGGATTGGCCGACACCGTCGTCCTGCTGTTGCTCGTCGGCGTCGCCGGCGGCCTATCGCTCGCGCTCGGACAGGACGCCAACTGGGACCTGCAGAACTACCACTACTACAACCCGTGGGCGTGGCTGAACGGCCAGCGGGGGTACGCGCGGGACATCGTCGCGGCCCAACTGCAGACCTATCACAATCCGCTGCCGGACCTGCCGTTCTACCTGATGGTCCGCAATGACTGGGACCCGCGGGTGATCACATTCGTCCTCGCCATACCCGCCGGCATCGCCGCGTTCTTCCTGCTGCAGACCGCGCGCATCGTCTTCGGCGGCCTGCCCACCGGCCAGCGGTTCGTGGCGATCGGCGCCTCGTTCGCCGTCGGCACGACGTCGGCGATCGGACTCGGCGTGCTCGGCACCACCATGAACGAATGGCCGGGCGCCGCGCTGACCATGGCTGGGCTGTACGTCATGGTCCGGGCGCTCGCGCGATCGCCGGACGGCCCGCTGCCGGGTCGTGCCCTGATCCTCGCCGGCCTGCTCTGCGGCTTCGCCACCGGCGCCAAGTTAACGTTCGGCGTGTTCGCGGTCGGACTCTGCCTGGCGATCTTCTGGCGGACGTTCTGGCAACCTCGTTTCTGGTGGCGTGCCACGCGCGAGGCGTTCGTATTCGGGCTCGGCGTGCTCGCGGGCACGGCTGTCACGGCGGGTTCGTGGATGTGGGCGTTGTGGACGCACTTCCGGAGCCCAATATTTCCTTACGGCAACAACTGGATCAAGTCGCCATGGTGGGGCGAGTACGAGACGATGGGCCGCCCGTTCGGACCGCAATGGCTACGCGAGCTGCCGGTATTTCCGTTCGACCTGGCCGCACCGGCGGCGTTCTTCGTCACCGAAGTGCCCTATGTCGACGGCCGCATTCCCACGGTGTACGCGCTGGCGCTGGTCGCGCTCGCCGCGGCATTGATGCAGCGCCTCGCCGGCCACCACCCGGACGCCGGCGCGGCAACGGCGGTCCCGCCCGCCGGACGCGCCATCTGGCAGGCGCTCGGAATTTTCTGCGTGGCCTCGTTCCTGCTGTGGACGTTCCAGTACTCGCTTTTTCGCTACCTCGTGCCGCTGCAACTGCTGACCGGCCTGCTGCTGGTCGGCCTGATCCGCCACCTGATGCGGCCGGCAGCCGCCACGGCCGCGATAGTGATGGCGGCGCTGCTGCTGATCTGGACGACCACCTTTCCGGACTGGTGGCGCATCGAGTTCGGGCCGCGCTGGTTCGACGTCCAGATGCCCACGCCCGACGCGAATGCGCTCGTGCTGCTGGCCACCGACGGGCCGATGTCGTACGTGCTGCCGTTCTTCCCCAAGGATGCGCGCTTCATCGGCATCGACAACAGCATCAGCGACGCACGGCGCCGGACGCTGATGGAAGAGACAATCAGGAAGACGATCCGCGAGCACAAGGGGCCGCTCTATTCGCTGACCTACCCGGCGGGCGCCGGCGTCGACGCCCTGCTCGAACGGCGTATCTTCATCATCACCGAGACCTGCCTGCCGATCGTCACCAACATGCGCACGAGCCCGATCCAGTTGTGCCGGGTGGTCCAGGCACCGGATCGCTGACCGGTCCTCGATCTCGCCCACCCGATGAGCACACCCCTCCCGCCGCCGTCCGCGCCCGACGCCCGCACCCGGTCGTCGTGGGGGCCGTTCGTCGCAGTCGTCCTCGCGTATGCCGTGGTCGCACTGCAGCAGCTCACGCTGCCCGGCGTGTACATGGACGCCGTCAATCCGGATTACATGGTGGTGCGCATGCTGAACCGGCACGCGCAGCCGATCACCGCGTGGCTGCTGCCCGGCAACTACCTGTTCGAGAAGATGCCGGTGCTGATCTCGTTCTATCATGGCTCGCAACAGTTCTGGCTCGGGCTGCCGTTCTTCTGGCTGTTCGGAACGTCCGTCACCGGTCTGCGCCTCACGCATGCGCTGTTCGCGCTGGGTCTGCTGGCCGCGCTGTACGCGCTGCTCGCGCGCGGCGGATTGAAGCCCTGGCAGGCGGCGCTCGCCGGCGCCGCGCTCGCGATCGATCCCGGGTTTTCCTACGCGTTCCGCACGCAGAGCTACATAACGCTGGCACCGGCCGCGTGGCTGTTCCTGTCGCTGTATGCGCTGCTGCGCGCCACGCAATCGTCGCCGCATTGGCGCCGGTGGCTGTTTGCGAGCGGCGTCTTCTACGGATGGGCCGTCACCGGTTACTTCATCTATGCATTCTTCCTGCCGGCGTTGCTGCTCGCGCTGCGCCAGTGGTGGCCCGCCGCGGCGCGACCGGGGGCTGCCTGGCTGCTGTTGACCGCGGGGGGCGCCATCGGCGGCATCTTCTATCCGCTGGGCTACTGGCTGACGATCCAGCAGCTGGGCGGCATCAACGAAGCGTGGGCGTATTTCCAGCAGACGCAGAAGGCGCTCAATGCGTTCGGCGAGCAGCCGGACATGGTCACGCGCATCGCGCATGTCTGGGCGACGATCGGCTCGGTGTACCAGAACTGGTTCCACCACGCGCTGATTTTCGGCGAACACCAGCCCGTGCCGGGCGCGGCGCTCAAGATGGCGCTGCTGCTCGGCGTGCCCGGGCTCTTGTGGGTCCGTCTCGAGTGGCGGCGGCAGGCGCCCGCGCTGCTGCGGATCCTGATTGCGCTTGTCGTGTCGTTCGTCGCGGTCGCGCTCTTCTTCGGCACGCGGCTGAGCGGCCATCACTTCATGGTGCTGCTGCCGCTTTCGTACGCCGCACTCGCCGTGGCCTCGAGCGCCGTCGCGACGCCGGCCCCCGCGTGGAGGAGGGCCACCGCCGTGTTCGTCGCGCCCTTCGTCGTGCTGGTGGCGCTCAACGTCGGCGGCCAGGTCAAGGAAGGCCTGCGCCTGCATGCAACGCGCGGGGTCGGGCTTTACTCCGACGCGATCAATCAGCTCGCCGACGAACTGGACGAAGGGGAGCGCAAGCCGTTCGTCTATTTTCCGGATTGGGGATTGTCGATGCCGGTTGCGTTCCTGACCGGCGGGCGCATCGGCATGGATTCGATCGAGGACTTCGCGGCCGCCAAGCGCCGGTTGTGCGAGGGCGGCGACGTCGCGGTCGCGGTGATCCATGGTGATCGCCTGGCGCGCATCGAGACATGGCGGCAGGCGCTGCGCTGGGAAGCGCCGATGCTCCGGAACTACCGCCAGGGCAATGGCGAGATCGCGTTTTCGGTCGCGACGTTCGGCGGGCGGCGCGACGCGCCCGCGTGCCCTGGCAACTAGGGCCCGTTAACGCTGGCGATGTGCCGCACTCGCCGCCAGGTACGCGAGCCGCTTGGCCTCGCGCCGGCCGCGCGCCACGCTGTCGAGGATCAACCCGCAGACGATCGCCAGCGACGCGAGCAGCATGAGACCCGTGGCGAGCACGGCCGTCGGCAATCGCGGCACCAGTCCGGTGTGCAGATACTCGACGAACACTTCGGCGCCCAGGACCAGTCCCGCCAGCGCGAACAGCAACGCACAAGCGGAAAAGAACGGCAGCGGGCGCACGTCGCGGAACAGCCGCGCCATCGTGGCGAGGATCCGCAGGCCGTCGCGGTACGTCGACAGCTTGCTGGTGGACCCGGCGGGCCGCTCGAAGTAGCTCGTCACGACCTCGGCCGTGGGCACGCGCAGGTCAAGCGCGTGCACGGTGAGTTCGGTTTCGATCTCGAAGCCGCGCGCCTCTGCCGGAAACGACTTCACAAAGCGCCGGGACATCACGCGGTAGCCCGAAAACATGTCGGAGGGCCGTTCACCGAACAGCAGGCCGAGCAGCATGTTGAACGCTTGGTTGCCGAACTGGTGGCCGCGGCGGTACGCCGCGACGCGCTCGCCGTGGTCGCGCACGCCGGTGACGACATCGAGGTCGTCGCGGGTCAGGCGCTCGATCATCTCCGGCGCGCGCGTGGCGTCGTACGTCGCGTCGCCGTCGGTGACGATGTAGATGTCGGCGTCGATCTCCGCGAACATCCGGCGCATGACGCCGCCCTTGCCCGGACGCTCCTCGCGCCGCACGATCGCGCCCGCGGCGCGCGCGCTATCGCCGGTGCCGTCGGACGACCGGTTATCGTAGACGTAGACGACGCAGCCGGGCAGCGCCGTGCTGAAATCGGCGACGACCTTCGCGACCGTCAGCGCCTCGTTGTAGCAGGGCACCAGTACCGCGATGCGCGGCGGCGCCGCGAACGTCGCCGCGGTCAATGCGCCCCTCCGGCGCGCCGGTGGCGCAGGTACAACCACGCCGACACGACGTAACCGGAAATCGAGTACGCCACGAAGCCACCGAACAGCACGAGCGCAGGCTGCAACGCCGTCAAGGCCACGATGACGACGGCAGCCAGGACGAAGAAGAAGGGCACACTCTTGCGCAGGTTGATCGACTTGAAGCTGTAGTACTTGAGGTTGCTGACCATCGTCAGGCCGGCGAAAATCGTCACGAACACCGCCCACCAGCGGATGGACGCCGGATCGATGTCGTAGTCGTCGGCGATCCAGATGCAACCGGCGACCAGCGCGGCAGCCGCCGGGCTGGGGATGCCCGTGAACCAGCGCTTGTCGGCGACGTCGAGCATCACGTTGAAGCGCGCGAGGCGCAATGCCGCGCACGCGCAGTACAGGAACGCGGCGACCCAGCCCAGCTTGCCCACGTCGCGCAACGCCCACTCGTACATGACGAGTGCCGGCGCCGCGCCAAACGACACCATGTCGGCGAGGCTGTCGAATTCGGCGCCGAACGCGCTTTGCGTCTTGGTCATCCGCGCGACCCGGCCGTCCAGGCTGTCCAGGAACATCGCGACGAAGATGCCGATCGCCGCCTGGTCGAAGTTCAGGTTCATCGCCTGCACGATGGCGTAGAAACCGGCGAACAGGTTGGCCAGCGTGAACAGGTTCGGCAGGATGTAGATGCCGCGCCTGCGTACGCGGTTCTTCAGTACTGCCCGTTCCTGGTCGTAGTCGTACATGGAGGCGGGGCCGGCGCGGGCTACGGAAATTCGGCGATGATCGTTGTCGTCGCCGCGACGACGTCGCCCACCGCGACGCGCGGCTTCGCCGCGACGTCGAGATAGACATCGACGCGCGAACCGAAGCGGATGAAGCCGTAGCGTTGCCCGCGCGCAAGCGTCGCGCCGGGCTCGACGTAGCAGAGGATGCGCCGCGCAATGAGACCGGCGATCTGCACGCATGTCACGTCCTGGCCCGTGGCCGTCCGCAGGTGCAGCGCGTTGCGCTCGTTCTCGAGCGACGCCTTGTCGAGCGCCGCGTTGAAGAAGCTGCCGGCGTGGTACCAGCGGTTGACGACCGTGGCGTCGACCGGACTGCGGTTCGAATGCACGTTGAACACGTTCATGAACACGCTGATCTTCAGCGCCTCGCGGTCGAGGAACGGATCATGCGCACGCTCGACCTTGACGACGCGGCCGTCGGCAGGTGACAGCACCGCATTGGGCGCCTGTGGAATCGTGCGTTTCGGGTCGCGAAAGAACTGCGCGATGAAGGCGACGACGAGCCACGCGAAGACGGCGAGCAGCGGATGCGCCCACCACGTGAGCGCGGCGGCGACGACGACCGCGACCGCGAGGAACGGCCAGCCTTCGCGGGCGATGAAAGGATGCGGATAGTCGTCGGGCATGCGCGGGAGTTGCTGCGTTGCGAACGGGCGAATTATGCCCTACCCGACCCCGCTCCGCCCGGTTCGGAGCGGCCGCGGCGCTTTCAGTAGCCGCCGCTGCGCGCGCCTTCGGACTGCTTCAACATCCCTTCGACGCTGCGTGCCTTGTCGATCGCCGACGTCGGGGCCGGCGTCACCGTCGCGGGATCCATCCGCTCGACCGCTCCCGTCGCGGCGGACCCGGTGCGCTCGCCGGGCGTGGCGGCGCGCTCGGCGGGCACGCCGGCGCGCTTCATCGTCGTCTCGACGTTCGGCATCAGGCCGTACTTGTGGAGCGCGTCCTTGGACAGCCACGCGACGATGACCAGCGCCAGCAACAGCACAATCATCCCGACCCAGCCGCCCTGCCGGGCCGGACCTGTCGACGTCCCGCAGCGCCGCCGGTTCGGACGCGGCCATGCGTCGCGGCGACGCGCAAGGGCCCGGCGCTGTCCGCGTGCGGCCCCTGCGACCTCTGCAATCGCACCACCTGGATTACGCGCCATCACGACTCCTTTCGGTCTCAAGTTGCGACGAAGACCTGACCCTGCGGCCACCCGGGCGGAGGGGTCAGACCCCGGAACGCTATCACGCTGCGTCCGCATGGGGCCAGACCCTGATCACGCCCAGAACGGCGCCGGCTCGCTCCTGTCACCTGGCGCCGCAACGAAACGAAGGGTCCGCACTCAAAGGATCAGTTCTTCGTCTGGTCGACGAGCTTGTTCTTGCCGATCCACGGCATCATCGAACGCAGCTTGGCGCCCACCACTTCGATCGAATGCTCTGCCATCAGGCGGCGGCGCGACAGCAGCGTCGGGGCCCCGGCGCGATTCTCGAGGATGAAGTCCTTCGCGTACTCGCCGGTCTGGATGCGCGTCAGCATTTCCTTCATCGCCTTCTTCGTCTCCGCGGTGACGATCTTCGGGCCGCTGACGTATTCGCCATACTCGGCGTTGTTCGAGATCGAGTAGTTCATGTTGGCGATGCCGCCTTCATAAATCATGTCGACAATCAGCTTGAGTTCAT